>DASQMY010000388.1:0-6556 GCA_035645255.1 Mycobacteriales bacterium | reverse complement strand
ACCGAGCTGACCGGAGGACCGGCCGATCTACACAGCCGGACGGTGGTCGCGGCCGGCCGGCTCACCCGCCAGAAGGGGTTCGACCTGCTCATCCCGGCGTTCCAGCAGGTACTCGAAGCCCATCCGGACTGGACGCTGCGGATCTACGGCTCCGGGCCGCAGGGCCGCCAGCTGCGCCGCATGATCAACGACCGCGGCCTCTACAACAACGTCCTGCTGATGGGCCGAGCCGACCGGATGGGCGAGGAGCTGGCCAAGGGCTCGATCTTCGCGCTCAGCTCGCGGTTCGAGGGCTTCGGCATGGTGATCATCGAGGCGATGAGCAAGGGCATGCCGGTGGTCAGCTTCGACTGCCCACGCGGCCCGAGCGACATCATCACCAGCGGCAAGGACGGGTTGCTGGTGCCGGACGGCGACGTCGACGCCTTCGCTGCCGCGCTGCGCGAGCTGATCGAGGACGAGGACGCCCGCGTGCGGATGGGCGCCGCCGCGCAGGAGACAGCTGCGACCTACGACCCGGCAACCGTCGGGCGGCACTGGAACGACCTGTTCACCACGCTCCTCGACGACCTCGCCCCGGCATGGTGGCGGCGCCCCGAGCCCCGGCCCACCGTCGATGCGGGCGCTGCGGACGGGGCGGCTGTCGAGCCGGCGGCCGTCGACGCCGCGGCTCCGGTAGCGGGGGTGGGCGTCCGGACGCAGAGCCACAGCTACAACGAGTGGCTGTACCGGGTGAGGGACCGGGTCTTCCGGCGCGCACTGGCCAAGACTGACGTGCGGGCGGTGGCCCGCCCGCGGGTGCTGGACATCGGCCCCGGGGTGGGCTTCCACGTCGAGCGCTGGAAGAAGCTGGGCGCCGACGTCACAGCGGTCGACATCGCCGACAGTGCGGTCCGCCAGCTGGCCGAGAAGCACCCGGACGTCCTGGTCCGGCGGCTGGACATCTCCGACGACGTCAGCGAGCTGGCCGGCGACTACGACGCCGTCTCGGCGTTCGACGTGCTCTTCCACATCGTCGACGACGACCGGCACCGGGCGGCGGTTCGCAACGTTGCGCGGCTGCTCCGGCCCGGTGGCTGGTTCATCTTCTCCGACACGCTCGCCAGACGGCGCGCTTCGACGAGTGAGCACTACGTGCGCCGGTCGCGCCGCGAGATAGAGCGTGCGGTACGCCGGGCCGGGCTCGAGATCGTCGCCACCCCGCCGGCCTTAGTGCTGATCGCCCACCCGCTCGACTCGACGTCCGCGCGGGCGCGTGCGCCTTGGCAGCGCGTGGTCATCTGCCGGAAGCCGCTGGTCAGCCCGCCGCGCCCGACACGGCCGGCGCGGCGGTAGCGTCCGGGACGACCGGGTCCGGCGCGGCGTCGCGGACCAGAGAGTCCGCCCGCACCATCAGGCAGTCGAACTCGAGGACGCGCGCGGTCGCCCGCTCGCGGGTGACCGGGTAGAACCCGGCCACCTCGAAGCCTGCGCCTTCGTAGACCGCGAGCGACTCCGGCATCCGGGGCATGCCTTCGTAGATCTGCATGAACGCGACCTCGGACTGCATGGCGACGATGTCGTGAGCGCGGTCGCCGAGCCCGCCGAAGACCTCCAGGTCGAAGCCCTGGGTGTCGATCTTGAGGTAGGGCCGCGGATCCTCGACGTCGGCCAGGATCTCGTCCATCACGTCGCCGAGGCGGCGTAGCGGCACAGTCTCCACCGTGGCGTGCTGCAGCTTCTCGTAGCGCTCCGCGCCGAACTCGCTCGCCGGCAGTGCCGAGCTCAGCGTGCCGGGGACGACGTTGAGCTCGAGCGACCCGTCCTCGCGGCCCAGCGCGAAGCGGTGCACCGACCACAGCGGGTCGTTGGCGGCGCGGCGGCTGAGCTCCTCGAACTCCCGGCCGACCGGTTCGATGGAGGCGATGCGGCCCTTGTAGCCCGCCCGGCGCAGCGACCGCGCGTACTGCCCCTTGTTGGCGCCGACGTCGATGACGACGTTGACCTGGTACCTCGCGAACACCTCGAGGATCTGCTGCATCAGCAGGTAGGCCGACAGCGCCTTGTCCTGCTGGTGCCGGTGCCGGCGCACGACCGCCGGGTCGGTGACGACGACGACGCCGGGACTCACCTCCTGCGCCTTGAGCCGGGAGCCGGCCGCGCTCACCACCGCGGCAAAGCCCGCCTCGGTGACGGTCAGACCCAGCATGGGCAGCCGGTCGAGCAGCGACGACAGGAAGCTGGCCGGCGACTCGCGCCGGCGGCGGGTGATGGCGGAGTCGACGACGACGTTGAGCCCCCGACCGAGCGGGAACGCCTCGATCCGCGCCGCCCTGCGGCTCACCACGGCGGTCCCGGGTTGCAGGTCGACGACCTGCACGCCGAGTCGTGGAAGCTGCTTGACCAGCCTTCGGGCGAGCGTGCCGGGCGACGCACCGGCTTCAGCCGCTCGCATACGTGGCCTCATTGCGGGATCCCCTCCTTCGACTCCGGCGGCGCACGCCGCGCAGCCCATGACCGCCATCCGCCCATGCCCTCGGCCACCTACTGGGTAACCTACGGTTTGCCGTCCGTTAACCAGGCAAAGCTCGACGACATCTTCGCACCGCACGGGCAACTCGACGCCGCGGCGGTGCGTAGACCTGTTCGAGACGAGGAAGCGACGCTGTGATCGGCATGGTCTTGGCCGCGGGTGCCGGCCGACGGCTGGCCCCCTCACCGACGGTCTGCCCAAGACCCTGCTGCCTGTCGCCGGCGACCGCACGATCCTCGAGCTGGCGCTGACCAACCTGCGGGCTGTCGGCGTCCGGGACGTTCTCGTGGTGACGGGCGTCGCGGCAGACCGTATCGCCGGCCGGTGGCCGACCTCGAGGGCGAGTACGACGTCCGCCTCGAGCTCGTCCACAACGCCCGGGCGGCGGAGTGGAACAACGCCTACTCACCGTGGGTGGCGCGCTCATTCTTCGCCGATGGAGTGCTGCTCGGCAACGGCGACACCGTCCACCCGGTGAGCGTCGAGGAGACGCTGCTCGCCCACGACGGCGCGCAGATCGTGCTCGGCGCCGACACTCGCAAGACGCTCGGCGACGAGGAGATCAAGGTCGTCCTCGGCCGGCCGACGCGCTGGAGCGGACGTCGCGGCGCGACCCCTCGCTCTACTACGAGGACGGCTTCGAGCAGCTGGCCGACGACGGCTTCCGGATCGAGATCGCGCCGATCGGTGCGGTCGACTGGGTCGAGGTCGACGACCACGACGACCTCGCCCGCGCTCGCCGGGTCACCGCGGGCTGGGCGGCGACGCCGCACGCCGGGGAGCTGGTGACCGGATGACGCTGCTGGCCCGTATGCTTCCCACCCCGCTCGCCGTCGACATCCGCCACGGCGCCGTCGCGGGGCTGTGCCCGCTGCTCGCCGAACGCCGGATCTCCACGAGCGGGCAGGTCGCCGTCGCCGTCGGGCCCGGCCAGGGTGAGGGGATCGCCGCGCTGCTCGCGCCGACCGTCGACCGCGCGTCGATCCACCTGGTCGAGGGCGGGTCGCTCGCCGCGGCGCACCAGCTGACGGACGCCCTCCGGCGCGGCTCCTACGACGCACTGGTCGGGATCGGCGGCGGCCGGACGCTCGACGTCGCGAAGTACGCCGCCACGATGACGGCGCTGCCGATGGTGTCGGTCGCCACCAACCTCGCCCACGACGGGCTCGCCTCGCCGGTCGCCTCGCTGACCGACGGCGGCTGCTCCCGCTCGTACGGCGTGCACTCCCGATGGCGGTCTTCGTCGACCTCGACTACGTCCTGCGCAGCCCGGTGCGGCAGCGCCGGGCCGGCATCGGTGACGCGGTCAGCAACCTGTCCGCGGTCGCCGACTGGGAGCTGGCCGCCCACGAGCGCGGCGAGCCGGTCGACGGGCTGGCGATGATGGTCGCCCGTACCGCGGGCGAGGCGGTGCTCGGCGCCACCGGCACGGTCGAGTCGACGCACTTCCTGACGACCCTCGCCGAGTCGCTCGTCCTGAGCGGCCTGGCGATGGCGATGGCCGGCAACAGCCGCCCGTGCAGCGGCGCCTGTCACGAGATCTCGCACGCGATCGATGCGCTCTTCCAGCACGGCACCTCGCACGGCGAGCAGGTCGGCCTCGGTGCGCTGTTCGCGTTCTTCCTGCGCGAGGACGACGAGGCGGTCGAGGCGATTGACGCCTGCCTTCGCCGCCACGACCTCCCCCGGCTGCCCGCCGACATCGGGCTCACCGAGGAGGAGTCCACCCAGGCCGTCGTCGCGGCGCCCGCGACCCGGCCCGACCGCTTCACGATCCTCGAGCACCTCGACCTGGACTGGGACGACGCGCGCAAGGTGGTGCATCGCTATGTCGACGCCATCGATCGCTGACGTCCGCGCAGTCGGCCAGCCCGACTCGGTGATGGGGCGGGCCAACGCCGAGCACTGGGCCGGGCGGCTCTACATGCGGCGCTGGTCGCCGTACCTGACCCGGGCCCTCATCCCGACCGGGTTGGCGCCGGACGCTGTCACCTGGCTGATGCTTGCCAGCGGTGTCGCCGCCGCGGGCGCGCTGACCGTGCCGGGGTTGACCGGCCCGATTGCGGCGGTGCTGCTGGTCCAGCTGCAGCTGCTGCTCGACTGCTCCGACGGCGAGCTGGCCCGGTGGCGGCACCACTGCTCCCCGCTCGGGGTCTACCTCGACCGGATCGGCCACTACTGCACCGAGGCTGCTCTGCCGGTCGCGTTGGGCGTTCGCGCCGACGGCGGGTGGCAGAGCATCGACGGCTGGACGGCGGTAGGGCTCGTGGTCGCGGTGCTCGTGCTGGTCGTGAAGTCCGAGACCGACCTGGTCCACGTTGCCCGCGCGTACGCCGGCCGGCCGCTGCTCCGCGACGTGGCGGCGCCGCCGCAGTCCCGTCGGCTCGGCACGCTGCGGCGCCTGGCCAGGCTGGTGCCGTTCTACCGCGCCTACGTCGGGGTCGAGTTCACGCTGCTCGCTCTGGTCGCCGCGGTCTTCGACACCGCCGCCGCAGGCCTGGCCGGCAGCCGCCTGCTGGTCGTCGCGCTGGTGGCGGCCCTCGCCGCGACCGCCGTCGGACACCTGCTGAGCATCGTCTCGTCGAGCAGGCTGCGATGACGTCGTTCGGGTGCGTCGTGCCGACGCCGGCCGGAGGAGCTCCGGTCCGCCCTGTCGACCCCTGCTCGCCCAGCGCGGGGTGCAGCTGGACGTGGTGCTGGTCGGCAACGGCTGCCGCCCGGACCACGTCCCCGACGGCGTGCGCTGCATCGCGCTCCCCGACAACGTCGGGATCCCGGCCGGGCGGAATGCCGGTGTGCGGGCCGTCTCCGGCGACCTGTTGTTCTTCCTCGACGACGACGCCTGCCTCGCCGACGAGCACACGCTGCTCCACCTCGCCGAGCGCTTCGAGGCGGACCCCGGGCTCGGCGCTGTGCAGCCGCGCATCGTCGACCCCGCCAGCGGCACGACCTTGCGCCGCTGGGTGCCGCGGCTGCACGTCGGCGACCCGAGCCGCAGCAGCGAGATCTGCGCGCTGTGGGAAGGCGTGGTCGCGATGCGACGCGACGTCTTCGACGCCGTGGGCGGTTGGCCGGACGAGTTCTTCTACATGCACGAGGGGATCGACCTCGCCTGGCGGGTCTGGGACTCGGGTCGCACCGTGCGCTACGCGGGCAACGTGGTGGCCAACCACCCGGTCGTCTCGCACGGCAGGCATCCGACGTTCCACCGGATGAACTCGCGCAACCGGGTGTTCCTGGCCCGTCGGCTGCTGCCGCTGCCGGTCGCGGCGATGTACCTGACGGTGTGGGCGCTGCGCACGACCGCCGCCATACGCAGCACCCGCGACGTGGTCGAGACGGTCCGCGGCGTACGCGAGGGCTTCGTCGCGCCGTGCGGGTCGCGGCACCCGATCGGCTGGGCGACCGTGTGGCGGATGACGCTGGCCGGGCGTCCGCCGGTCGTCTGACCTACGGCCACGCTGTCGACGTCGGCTGGGCTCCCGCGATAGGACTCGAACCTATAACCTGCCGGTTAACAGCCGGCTGCTCTGCCAATTGAGCTACGCGGGATAAAGGCCGCGGGCGGCCTGCGGCGGACAGGGTAACACCTCGCGCCGGGCCTGCCGGACTCGCTTTCCGCCCCTGCCGCTAGGGTGAGGTCGTGGTTGCCCGGCCGGGTGGCCGGGTATGCCGTCGACACTCGGCAACGCCGCACGACGCCTGTGGAGGCGCTGCGACGACGACGTCTCAGGAGGACATTCGATGCGGTACAAGGCGACATTCGTCATGGGTCTCGGCACCGGCTACGTCCTCGGCTCGCGGGCCGGCCGCAACCGCTACGAGCAGATCAGCCGGCTGGCCTCGTCGGTGTGGCAGAAGCCGATGGTCCAGGGCGCGACGGGGACCGTCACCCAGCAGGCCGGCAGCCTGCTCGGCGCCGCGAAGTCGCGGGTCAGCAACCGGATCGGCGGTCAAGAGGTCAACGTGGAGAACGGCTACACGTCGCCGACGACCATCCGCGTCTGACCCGCCTGCACCGACAGCACCCGAACGGCGCGCCGA
>DASQMY010000387.1:0-4535 GCA_035645255.1 Mycobacteriales bacterium | reverse complement strand
CCCGGCGCTCGAGCGACTGCGTGAGCGCCTCCAGCTCCGCGCGGGCGGCGCGCTGCAGCTCGTCGCCGCGCCGCGCTGCCGCTGCCGCCCACAACGTCAGCGCAGACCCGAGAACGCCGATCGTCGCCGCGATCACGGCAGCGGTGAACGGCGACTCGTACATCCCGGCTCGCTCGCCGCGCAGCACCGCCCAGCCGATCAGCGGGATGAGCGCTGTCAACGTCGGCACGAGCGTCCGCGTGATCCGCCCGGCCGCGCCGCGGTCGCGTACCAGTGCGGCGATGCCGTGGTCGCCCGCGCACAACTCGAGCGTGACGCCCAGCAGGCAGGCGGCCGCCGCCATGTGCAGCGACATCTCGCTGTACGCGCCGACCTGGTAGAGCGCGCTCTTGCCGTAGAGGTAGCCGAGCAGCGCGACGTAGCCGATCACCACGGACGCCGCCGATGCCAGGTGCACGATGCGCCAGCGCCGACGCACCAGCGCGAGCTGGCCGGCACCCAGTGCGACGAAGACGGCTGCGGACATCACCGCCATCCGGCCGGCGTTGGCCGCGTCGGTGTCGCCGGCGCGAGGGAGCAGCAGCCGGTCGATGCCGAGATCGACGCCGAAGCCGAACTCCGCCAGGGTGCCGACCCCGAGCAGCAGGAGGACGGCACCGGCCGCGGTGGGCACGCTCGCCACGCGGCGGCCCGTGGGCCGCCCCGCCCACACGGCGAGCGACCCGCCGGCCACCACGAGGCCCAGTGCGGCGTTCGGCTTCATCGGCGTGAACCGGTCGCTGATCCGAGTCAGCCCGTCGAGCTGTGACCACCAGCCGATGATGACCAGGATGCCGACCACGGCGACCAGCGCACCCAGCGCCGCGGCGGCCGGTGGCGCACGCCGCTCGCGGTCCAGCCGCTCGGCGCCGGTGTGCCTCGCCGCGTTCGGCATGGGGCGCCTTTGGTTAGGTCTTGCTGCGCCTCACGATAGCGGCGCGCCCGGCCGGGCAGCGAGCACTTCGCAAACCTCGTGGTCCTCGGTCTGGCCGAAGTCGTCGTACCAGTCGCCCACCGAGCGGAACCTGGCCGGCGCGTGCGCGACCAACACCTGGTCGGCTGCTCCGCAGAGCGCGTCGGCCGTCCCGGCGGGCGCGACCGGGACGGCGGCCACCAGCCGCGCCGGCGACTGCATCCGGACCGCCTGGCAGGCCGCCCGCATCGTCGACCCGGTCGCCAGTCCGTCGTCGACGACGATCGTCGGTCGCCCGGCCACGACGGGCTGCGGCCCGGACCGGTACGCCGACAGCCTGCGGTCGAGCTCGGCCAGCTCCCGCGCAGCCACCGCCTTCAGGTCCGCCGGCGAGACGCCGTACAGCGACAGGACGTCGTGGTTGAGCACGGTGACTCCGCCGGTCGCCACGGCGCCGATCGCCAGCTCGGGCCGGCCGGGCAGCCCCAGCTTGCGGACGACGAGGACGTCGAGCTCGCCGCCGAGCGCCCGCGCGACCTCCGCCGCGACGACGACCCCGCCGCGCGGCAGGCCGAGGACGAGCAGCCCGGGCATCCGCGCGTAGTCGGTCAGCAGGCCGGCCAGCCGGCGGCCCGCGTCGCGTCGGTCGCGGAACACGTGTCGGTCCTACCCGCCCGGCGCGCCGTGACGCGGCGGCGCACGCCCGCATAGGGTGACCGGCGTACGACGACGCATGCGGGAGCTCGGGCGACCGGGCTGAGAGGGCGGCTACCAGGCGCCGCCGACCGCCCGAACCTGTCCGGATAATGCCGGCGTAGGGAGCACCAGATGACCGCAACCGACGATCGCACCAGCATGGGCGCGAGCCGGAAGACCTACCTCGCCGGGTCGCGCGACGACCTCCGCGTGCCGATGCGCGAGGTCTCGCTCACCAACGGCAACAGCCTCGTCCTCTACGACACCAGCGGCCCCTACACCGACGCCTCCGTCGCCACCGACGTCCGCGAGGGGCTGCAACCGCTGCGCGCCCAGTGGATCCGCGAGCGCGGCGACGTCGAGGAGTACGACGGCCGTGCGGTCCTCCCGGTCGACAACGGGCTGAAGGACGGCGACACCCGCAACCTTGACGCGGTCTTCGACCTCCAGGGCCGCAGGCCCTTGCGCGCCAAGGACCCCGCGAAGCCGGTGACGCAGCTGTACTACGCGCGGCAAGGCGTCGTGACGCCAGAGATGGAGTTCATCGCGCTGCGCGAGGGCCTGGCGCCCGAGCTCGTCCGCGACGAGGTCGCCCGCGGTCGCGCGATCATCCCCGTCAACGTCAACCACCCCGAGTCCGAGCCGATGATCATCGGGCGCAACTTCCTGGTGAAGGTCAACGCCAACATCGGCAACAGCGCGGTCGCCTCCTCCATCGAGGAGGAGGTCGACAAGATGCGGTGGTCGACCCGCTGGGGCGCCGACACCGTCATGGACCTGTCGACCGGCCGCAACATCCACACCACCCGCGAGTGGATCCTGCGCAACTCGCCGGTCCCCATCGGCACCGTCCCGATCTACCAGGCGCTGGAGAAGGTGGGCGGCAAGGCCGCCGAGCTCACCTGGGAGATCTACCGCGACACGCTCGTCGAGCAGTGCGAGCAGGGCGTCGACTACTTCACCGTGCACGCCGGCGTCCGGCTGGCCTACGTGCCGATGACCGCCAAGCGCAAGACCGGCATCGTCAGCCGCGGCGGCTCGATCATGGCGGCGTGGTGCCTAGCCCACCACCAGGAGAACTTCCTCTACACCCACTTCGATGACATCTGCGAGCTGCTCAAGCAGTACGACGTCGCGTTCAGCCTCGGCGACGGGCTGCGGCCCGGCTCGATCTACGACGCGAACGACGAGGCGCAGCTCGCCGAGCTGGCGACGCTCGGCGAGCTGACCGAGGTCGCCTGGCGGCAGGACGTGCAGACGATGGTCGAGGGACCCGGCCACGTCCCGATGAACAAGATCAAGGAGAACATGGACCTGCAGCTGGAGCTGTGCCACGAGGCGCCGTTCTACACGCTGGGTCCGCTCACCACCGACATCGCGCCGGGCTACGACCACATCACCTCGGCGATCGGCGCGGCGATGATCGGCTGGTACGGCACGGCGATGCTCTGCTACGTCACGCCCAAGGAGCACCTCGGCCTCCCGGACCGCGACGACGTCAAGGAAGGCGTCATCACCTACAAGATCGCGGCGCATGCGGCCGACCTGGCGAAGGGCCACCCAGGTGCGCAGGCGTGGGACGACGCGCTGTCGGACGCGCGGTTCGAGTTCCGGTGGGAGGACCAGTTCAACCTCTCGCTCGACCCGGACACCGCGCGCGACTACCACGACGAGACGCTGCCCGCCGAGCCGGCGAAGACCGCGCACTTCTGTTCCATGTGCGGCCCACACTTCTGCTCGATGCGGATCAGCCAGGACGTCCGCAGGTACGCCGAGGAGCACGGCGTCGACGGCCGCACCGCGATCGAGCTGGGCATGAAGGAGAAGTCGGCCGAGTTCGCCGACCGCGGCGGCTCGGTCTACCTCGCGCCGGAGTAGCCCCTGCGCGGCCCCTCCAGCGCAGGAGCAGCCCCTGCGCGCATGGTCGTGCCGGAAGGCGGCGCGGCAAACCGGGTGCTTCCAGCTGGTGCCCCTGCCAGCATCGGCTGTCATGGATCCCGGACCGTTCGTGCGCGGCGTAGCCGTTGGCCTCGCCATCGCGGCGCCGGTCGGCGCGATCGGCGCGCTCACGATCCGGCGCACGCTCACCGACGGCCGGCTGCCCGGCCTCGTCACCGGCCTCGGAGCGGCGACCGCCGACTTCCTCTACGGCGCGGTGGCGGCCTTCGGGATCACCGCGGTCAGCTCGCTGCTGCTCCGCGGCCGGCTGGTGCTCCAGGTGGCCGGCGGCGCTGCACTCGTCTGGCTGGGCTGGCGGGCGCTGCGGGCGCGACCCGTCGTGGACGCCGGCGCCGCCCGGCCGAGCCTGCTGTCGGCGTACCTCACGACGTTCCTGCTGACGCTCAGCAACCCGACGACAGTGCTGTCGTTCGCGGCTGTCTTCGCCGGCCTCGGCCTCGGTACGACGACCCGCGGGACGGCCGGCGCGGCTGCGATGGCGGTCGGCGTATTCCTCGGCTCGGCGCTGTGGTGGCTGGCGCTGACCTCACTGGTCTCGGTCGCGCGCCGCGCCGCCACGCCGGCCCGGCTGGTCTGGGTCAACCGGGTGTCCGGGCTGGTGGTCCTCGGGTTCGGCGTCATCGCGCTGGCCACCGCGCTCTAAGCCGTCGTCACTCAAGCCGGCGGGGCCGGGGGGGGGGCGACCCCGGCATCCCCGTCTGCGGGACAGCGCCGCCCGGCTGGCCGGGCCATACCGGGCTGCGGGTAGGCCGGCGGCGGGTACCTGCCGGCCAGGCCGGTCGGTGCGGGCAGCTGCCGGCCCGCCTCGATCGACACGCGAGCTGCGGCGAACGGCGCGAGCAGGAAGAAGATCCAGGCGATCGGGCCGGTCACGCCAGACGTCGTCAGGATCTCGATCGGCCCGACGAGCTCCATCAGCTCGCTGATC
>DASQMY010000386.1:0-7627 GCA_035645255.1 Mycobacteriales bacterium | reverse complement strand
CGCAACGCCGAGGTCGAGCTCGCCGGCGTGTGGGGCCATGACCCGGGCAAGACCGCGACCGTCGCCCGGCAGCTGGGGGCCCGCGCGTACGACGACGTCGCGGCGCTGATCGCCGACGTCGACGCGATCGCGGTCGCGCTGCCGCCCGACGTGCAGGCCGGGATCGCCGCCGAGGCGGCCGAGGCCGGACGCCATCTGCTGCTCGACAAGCCGCTGGCGTTCACGACGGCCGACGCCGACCGCGTCGTGGCAGCGGTCGACGCCGGACAGCTGTCCTCCAGGGTGTTCTTCACGGCCCGCTTCACTCCGGAGACGGAGCAGTGGCTGCAGCAGCTCGCCGCGGACGGTGACTGGGACGGCGGGCAGGTCACCATGCTCGCCAACATCTACCGCGCGGGCAGCCCGTACGCCGGGTCCTCGTGGCGGAGCGAACGCGGCGCGCTCTGGGACATCGGGCCGCACGCGCTCTCCCAGCTGATCCCCGTGCTCGGGCCGGTCAGCCGGGTCGTCGCCGCGGCCGGGCGCGGTGACACCGTGAGCCTCGCCCTCACCCACGCCTCGGGCGCGTCCAGCACCGCGACGGTGAGCCTGACCGCGCCGGAGCCGTCCCGCCACGAGGCGGTGTTCTTCCACGGCCCGCGGGGCATCTCGCGTCGACCGGCCCGCAGCACGTCCAACCACGATGCCTTCGACAACGCGCTGCGCGAGCTGCTCACCTCGATCGCGGACGGCACGACCGCCGACCGCTGCGACGTGCGGTTCGGCCGCGACGTCGTGGCGGTGCTGGAGTCGGCGGCGCAGCACCTCGTGGAGTCCTGAGCCGCACAACTGCCCCGCGGCCTACTGGCCTTCGCTCTGCGCGATGGCGATCGCGCGGGTCGTGACCAGCGGAGCGAACGCCGCTGCCGCGACGGCCAGCCCGACGGCGGAGATCCAGAACGGCGCGCGCAGGCCCAGCACGGTCGCCGAGACGCCGCCTGCCGCTGCGCCCAACGGGACCGCACCGAGAACGATGAGCCGGTAGGCGCTCGTGACACGACCGAGGAGCCGATCGGGCACGGCAGCTTGGCGCAGGGTGCTGACCACGACCTGGCTGAGGGTGCTGGCCAGTGTCCCGACGAACATCGCGGCCGCGGCCATCAGCGGGGCGTCGGTGGCCGCGAGCAGTGCGTACTCCCCGGCGGGGATCAGGCAGGCCAGCACCATCACCGGGCCGCCGCCGAGGCGGTGGATGACGCGTTCGGCAGCGAGCCCGCCGATGACCCCGCCCGCGGCGGAGCAGGCGAGCAGCATGCCGTACTGGCTCTCGCTGAGGCCGAGGGGTCCGGTGGCGAGCAGGACGAGCACCGCTCCGGTCGCGGTCCCGAAGAAGTTGATGGCCGCGGCCTGCAGGGCGACGGTGCGCAGGAGCCGGTGACCCCAGAAGTGCCGCCAGCCCTCCCGGATGTCGCTCGCCATGGACGACGCCGGCGCGCGGTCGTCCAGCTCGGGCGCCAGCCGCCGGGGAAGCAGCGCGGCGCCTGCGGCCGCGACCGCGAACATCACCGAGCCGGTCAGGAACGCGAACGTCGCGGTGATCGCGAAGAGGGCCGAGCCGAGCGGTGGACCGATGAACGTGTTGACCACCGACTGCGTGGCGAAGATCCGGCCGTTGGCCCGCTCGAGGAGCTCGCGCTCGACGAGCCGGGGCAGCACCACCAGCGCCGCGTTGTCGACGATGGTCTCGGCGATCCCCATCACGAACACGGCCGCGTAGAGCAGCGCCAGGTGACGCAGGTCGGTCGCCAGCGCCAGGGTCAACGCCGCGACCGCGCCGGCTCGCGCGGCGTTGCCCAGGATCAGCAGGCGGCGGCGGTCGTAGCGGTCGACGATCGCACCGGAGGCCAAGGTGAACAGGAACCACGGCAGGTACTGCGCCACGGTGAGACCGGACACGAGCAGCGGATCCCGGGTCAGCGTCGCGGCGAGCAGCGGCGCCGCCGCGAGCAGGACCCCGTCGGCGACGTTGGATGTTGCCGTCGAGGCCCAGAGCCGCCGGAAGCTGCGCCATCCCGCTCCCGCATCGCCCGGCGCCGAGCCGGTTCGCTCGGCAGCAATCTCCTGGCTAATGGATGATTGCGTAGCCATACATTACAACTAGCACAGCCTCCGCGAGCCGGACAAGGGCTGAATGGGACAGACTGGACCTGGCTGGAGGCGGGAGGTCCCGGTGGAGCAGTTCTCACACATCGGCGGGCATCGGGCCGTCGACCTGGTCAACACGGTGCACTGGCGGCTCGACCCCGTACGGCGGACCGACCGCCTGACGTCGCTGGGCGACGTGCTGGCGTGGTCACGGCAGATGGATCTGCTCACGGGCGCAGAGGCCGAGCGGCTGCAGGAGGAGTCGCGGCGGCACCGCGGCACGGCAGCAGCCGAGCACCGGCGAACCGTGCGACTGCGGGAGAGCCTCTACGCAGCCCTGATCGATGACGAGGACCAGGCTGCCGACATCGTCGCCGGCGAGTACCGCGAGGCCATCGAGCGGTCGCGGCTGACCCGCCGACCCGACGACGGCTGGACCTGGACGGAGGACAGCTTCGGCCTGCACACCCCGCGGCATCGCCTCAGCAGGTCGGTCGTCGACCTGCTGAGCAGCGCCGCGAGCGCTCAGGTCCGGCAGTGCCACGACGACGCCTGCGGCTGGATCTTCCTGGACCTGTCACCACGCGGGAACCGGCGCTGGTGCGTGTCGGCGGACTGCGGCAACCGCAACCGCGTGCGCCGCCACTACCAGCGCCGAGGCGACCAGCACGCCGATGGGCGCAGCGCGCCGACGTGATCGGGTTTCGCGCGCGCCGGTAGGGTGGCCGCATGCCGGAGACCAGCGAGGCGCTCTACGCACGGGCCCAGGCGGCCGCCGACACGGACGGCCGGCTGGGCGTGCCGAAGTACGTCGACTGGGACATCTTCCCGTTCGAGGGCGAGCTGCTCGTCAAGCGACTGGAGCCGCCGGTGATCCCGGAGCCGCCCCGGCACGGCGAGGGCGGCACGCCGTGCGGCGCCTGCGAGCCGGGCGGCGAGCGGGCGGTCTGGGCCAACGACACGTGGACGCTGACGCCCCTCGACGAGCCCAACGGCCTGCCGGCGACGGTGATGCTGCAGCCCCGCGAGCACCTCGACCTCGGCGACCTCACCGACCAGCTGGCTGCGGAGCTCGGGCTGCTTACGATCGCGACCTGCCTCGCAGCCAGCCACGGCGGCACGGCACTGCCGAGCTGACCGGCGCGGTGCCCGCCCTGCTGCTCGGTCCGCTGCTGCGCTACGTCGACGAGACCTCCGCGACGATCTGGGTCGAGACCGACGGTCCGTGCGAGGTGACGGTGCTGGCGCACCGGGAGCCGACCACGGAGGTCTGCGGCCGGCACTACGCGCTCGTCGCGGTCACCGGGCTGGCGGCTGCCTCGACGACGCAGTACGACGTGCGGCTCGACGGCGAGCAGGTGTGGCCGCTGCCCGGTCGGCCGCCGAGTGCCATCCGGACGGTGGGTGCCGGCGGCCACCTGCGGATCGTCACCGGCTCGTGCCGGCGGAGCGCGCCCGACTCGCTGAGCTATCGCCGGTACGGGGACGACGCGCTGCGCGTCTACGCGGCCGAGCTGGCCGCCGCCGTCGCGAGATCCGCCGACCGGCTGCCCGACCTGCTGCTGCTCGTCGGGGACCAGGTCTACGCCGACCGGCCGATCTCGCCGGCGCGGCAGGACTACTACGCCGCGCGGCCGCTGGACGAGGCGCCACCGGGGCAGCCGGTCAGCTTCGCCGAGTACGCCGCCGCGTACGTCGAGGCGTGGTCGCAGCCCGACGTCCGCTGGCTGCTGTCGACGGTGCCGAGCTCGATGATCTTCGACGACCACGAGGTGGTCGGCGACTGGAACCAGTCGGCGGCGTGGGCCGCGAGGATGGAGCGGACCGGCTGGTGGCCCGCGGCCCGGACCGCCGCGCTCACCGCCTACGCGGTCTACCAGCACGCCGGCAACCTGCCCGCTCCAGCGGGCCAGGCGACGCTGGCACGACTCGGCGGGACGATCCGCGCGAGGCCGCCGGCCGGACCGTGGGGTCACGCGCGGTCCGTCGGCGACGTCCGGATCGTCGTACTCGACTGCCGGGCGGGGCGGCGGCTGACCGAGGGCGACCGGTCGATCGTGCCGGACGAGGACTGGGCGGCACTCGACGCGGCTGCCGGCAGCGAGGCCCGGCACCTCGTCGTCGTCAGCTCGGTGCCGGTGCTGCTCCCGGCCGCGATCGCGTACGGCGAGAGCTGGGCCGACGCTCTCGCGGCCGGCGCATGGGGCAACCTCGGGAGACGGGTGGGCGGCGTGTTCCGCTCGGTGCTCGGCTTCGAGCACTGGGCAGCGTTCCCGGCGTCGCTGGCTCGGATCTGCGACGTGCTGGCCGGGGTCGCTGCGTCCGGCCGCACCGTGCTCGTCGTGTCCGGTGACGTCCACTACGGCTACCTGGCCACCATGGGCGACACCGGAGTCTGGCAGCTGGTCTCCTCGCCGCTGCGCAACCCGCTCAAGCGGATCACCCGGACCGCCAACCGGGCGGGCGACCGGCGCTCCGTGGTGCTGCTGCTCCGCGTCCTCGCCCGGCTGGCCGGTGTTCCGGCGTTGCCGACCGGTTACGCGGTGACCGACGGGCCGTGGTTCGACAACCAGGTCGCCACGCTCGACCTCACCGGGCCGAGCCGGCGGATCCGGCTGGGCGTCGTCGCGCACGGCCGGCTGCGCACGGTGCTCGACCGCGTCCTGTGACGCGCACTGCGGGCGGGCGGCGCTGCGCACTAACGTACGGCGGATGAGCGGCGCGATCCTGGTCACCGGCGGCAGCCGAGGAATCGGCGCGGCAACCGCCCGGCTGGCCGCCGCACGTGGCCATCCGGTCTGCGTGACCTACCGGTCGGACCGGCAGGCGGCGGACTCGGTTGCCGACCACTGCCGCAGCCTCGGCGTCGAGGCGGTCGCCGTGCGCGCCGACGTTGCCGTCGAGGACGACATCGTGCGCGCCTTCGACGAGGCGGCCGCGCTCGGGCCGCTGCACGGCCTGGTCAACAACGCCGGGATCGTCGACCGGCAGGGCCGCGTCGAGGACGTCACCGCGGAGCGGCTGCGGCGGCTGCTGGACGTCAACGTGGTCGGCGCTTTCGTCGCCGCGCGCGAGGCGGTCCGCCGCATGAGCACGACGCACGGCGGCGCGGGCGGCTCGATCGTCAACGTCTCGTCACGTGCCGCCGTGCTCGGATCGCCGGCGGAGTACGTGGACTACGCCGCGTCCAAGGCGGCCGTGGACACGCTGACCGTCGGGCTGGCGCGCGAGGTGGCGCAGGAGGGCATCCGGGTCAACGCCGTACGCCCAGGCCTGATCGACACCGAGATCCACGCGTCCGGCGGCGAGCCCGGCCGGGTCGGCCGGCTGCAGTCGACCGTCCCGATGGGCCGCGGCGGGCAGCCGGAGGAGGTCGCGGAGGCGATCCTCTGGCTGCTGTCGGGCGCGGCGTCGTACGTCACCGGCGCGATCGTCGACGTGAGCGGTGGCCGCTGACCCGGCCGGCGCGCGCCGTACCGGCTCGGACGGGTTGTGGGATTTCGCCGGTGGGCGCCGTGCGGCTCGGATACCGTCGGTGACATGCGGCGGAGAAACGGCACGGGCCTCGTGCGCAACGAGATGCGCGTGCTCGCCGCGTCGCTGCGGCTCGCGGTCGAGGGATCCAGCGAGCTCTACGGCTACGAGCTGTTCGCGCAGCTGCGCAGGTGGGAGGGCACCCCACCGATGAACCACGGCACGCTGTACCGGAGCCTGCGCGCGCTCGAGCGCCGCGGGTTCTACACGACGCAGGTCGTGCCGCAGTCCGACAGTCCGCCGCGCGTCTGCTACACCCTCACGCCGGCCGGGCTGGCCGCTGCCCGCGATGCCACGGTGTCGCTGGCCGAGAGCGGTGCGGCACCGGTCTGGCTCGACATCGGGCACGCGCTGCCGTCCGCGCTTGCACAGCACCGGCGGGACGGCGAGGCGTGAGCCGGCTCGCCCGGCTGTCCGCCTGGCGGGAGCCGTCCGCCGAGCGGCTGGCGCACCAGTCGTTCCTGGCCGACGTGCACGCGCGCTGGACCCCGTCCTCTGCGGCGGACCGCCGCCTCGAGCGGCGGTCACGGGTGACGCCCCTGCACGTTCGGCTGTTCTCGGGTGGCGCGTCGCTGGCTCCGGCGACGGCAGCGGCACCGGTCTCGGTGCTCGGGATGACGCTGTTCGCGATCAGCCCCGCGCCGGCCGACCCGATGTTCGTGCCGGGTCCGCCGACATGGTCGTACCTGCTGATGACGCTGGGTCTCGTCCTGCTCTCGGTGGAGGCCGCCGTCTCACCGCGCCGGGTTCGGCCGGTCGCGTTCCTGCTGCGCGTTTCGGTGCCCGTGGGGGTTGCGGCTGTGGTGATGGTCGCGCGACTGAACATCGTCGACGCACGCGACGAGGTGCTCCGTGCGGGCCTGGTCGGCATCGCCGTGGCGGTGGTGGCGGTTCCGGCCACCGCGCGGCGGCTGCCCCGCGCGCACCGGGGTGTCGTGCGCCTCACCGGAGTCGCGTTCTTCGTCTCCACCGGTCCCAATGCCGGCTGGGCGATGACCTACGCCGACCACGGGTACGGCGTGCTGGCCGTCGCCGCGATCGCTACGGCGGTCGGCGCAGCGATGATCGCGTGGGCGTTCGCCCGGGCGCACATCGAGTCGCCCGGTGGCGGCGGGACCAGGGCGCAGCTGGCCTGACGGTTCGGCCGACCGAACTGTCTTGACGTTGACGTTGCGTCAACCCGCACACTCATCTGGTGAACGCAACGGAGTGGTCCATCCAGGACCTCGCGAAGGCCGCGGGGACGACCAGCAGGACGCTGCGCCACTACGGCGAGCTGGGCCTGCTGACGCCGTCGCGGGTCGGCGCCAACGGCTACCGCTACTACGACGCGGCAGCGCTGGTCCGGCTCCAGCGCATCTTGTTGCTTCGCGACCTCGGGCTCGGCCTGTCCGCGATCGCGGGCGTTCTCGAGGGGGAGCGGGACACATCGGCTGCGCTCCGGACGCACCTGCGCGTCCTCGAGCACGAGCAGGCCCGGCTAGCGCGACAGATCGCGTCCGTCCGGACCACCCTGCGCAAGACGGAAGGAGGTGAAGATCTGATGGCAGAAGAGGTGTTCGACGGCTTCGACCACACGCAGTACAAGGACGAGGTCGTCGAGAGATGGGGCCAGGAGGCCTACGACAGTGGCGACGCGTGGTGGCGCACGCTGCCGGGCGCGGACAAGCAGGGTTTCCTGCAGCAGCAGCTCGACATCGCCACGGAGTTCGGCGCGGCGAAAACCGCGGGCTTGGCGCCGGACAGCGAGCAGGTGCAGGCGATCGCGGCGCGGCACTACGAGTGGGTCGCGATCGGCTGGCAGGGCCGGCGGCCGACGCGCGAGGCGTTTGCCGGTCTCGGCGAGATGTACGTCGCGGACCCGCGGTTCGCCGCGAACTACGACCGGCACGCGGCCGGCGGCGCGGAGTTCGTGCGCGACGCGATGCAGGTGTACGCCGGGCGCAACCTGTAGGCAGCAGCAGGGCCC
>DASQMY010000385.1:0-8256 GCA_035645255.1 Mycobacteriales bacterium | reverse complement strand
GGCGCACCGCCCGCCCTGCTGGTCGAGCGGGTCGGCGCGGTCGCGGCGGCCGCAGCCGAAGCCGGCCGCGCGGCACCGGTCATCAGCTGGGGCGGGCAGGTCGTACTCGGCGCGGACGACGATACGGCGAAGGACCGGCTGCAGGAGTGGGGCGCCGGCCGAACCCCTGGGCAGCTGGCCGGCGTGCTGCACGGCGGTCCCGCGCGGGTGGCGGGACAGCTCCGCGCGCTGGCCGACGCCGGAGCGTCCACCTTTCTGCTGTCCTTCGTCGGCGCGGGCGCCGGCGACGCCCGCCGGCGGTTCGCGGGCGAGGCCGCGCCGCTGCTGCGCGCGGAGGGCCGGTAGATGCGCGTCGTCGCCGCGCTCGGCGGCAATGCGCTCAGCCCGCCGCACGGCACCGGCTCGGTCGACGAGATGGCCGCCGCGCTGGCGGAGACCTGCCGGCACCTCGCCGACCTCGTCGCCGCAGGTGTCGACCTGGTGCTGACCCACGGCAACGGGCCGCAGGTCGGCCGGATCCTGCTGCAGCAGGAGGCGGCGGCGCCCGCCGTACCGCCGATGCCGATGGACGTCTGCGGCGCGCAGAGCCAAGGCCAGATCGGCTACCTGCTGGCCCAGCACCTCGACAACGCGCTGCGCGCGCGGGGCGTCGACCGCGCCGTGCTCTGCCTGGTCACCCAGGTCGTCGTCGACGGCTACGACCCGGCGTTCCGCCGGCCGGCCAAGCCGGTCGGGCCGTTCTTCGCCGAGGCCGACGCCCGGCGGATCGCCGCGGAGACCGGCTACGTCATGCGGCAGTTCGGCGACGGCCGCTGGCGGCGGGTCGTCGCCTCGCCGCTGCCGGTGCGGTTCGTTGAGGAAGCCGCGGTGCTGCAGACGATCGCGGCCGGCCACATCGTCGTCGCCGCCGGCGGCGGCGGCGTGCCGGTGGTCGAGGAGAACGGCGTGCTCCGCGGCGTCGAGGCGGTCGTGGACAAGGACCTGTCCGCCGCCCGGCTCGCCGACCTCGCCGACGCCGACGTGCTGCTGATCCTCACCGAGGTAGCCGCCGTTCAGCAGGGCTTCGGTACGGCGGACGCGCGCGAGCTGCGGACGCTGACCGCGGGCGCGGCCCGCGAGCTGCTGGCGGCCGGTGAGTTCCCCGACGGCAGCATGGGACCGAAGGTCGAGGCGGCCTGCCGGTTCGTCGAGGGCGGCGGCGGCCGCGCCGTCATCACCGATCTGGCGAACGCGGGCAACGCGGTCTTCGGCGACGCCGGCACCCAGCTGACCGCCGGATGACCGCCGTGCGCGTGCTCTCGTACAACGTCATGTCGCTGCGGATGTCGCGCGCCGCCGTCGTCGACGTCATCCGAGCGGCGGAGGCGGACGTGCTTTGCCTGCAGGAGGCGCCGCGCTTCCTCCTGCCGCAGCGCACGCTCGCGCGACTGGCGCACGCGGTCGGCATGGTCGCCGTGGCCGGGCACGCCAGGGCGGGCGCGGTGCACGTGCTCGTGCGGCCGGGGACCGCTGTCGTGTCGGCCGGCGCGCTCCGGCTCGCCCGCGACCCGGCCCACCACCGCCGCGGCGTCGCACACGCGCTCCTGGAGATCGCCGGCGTGCAGGTCGCCGTCGCGTCGCTGCACATGAGCCTGTACGCGGACGAGCGGGCCCGCCACCTGCCCGGCGTCCTCTCGGTGGTCGAGCAGTACGGCGCGCCGGCCGTCATCGCGGGCGACCTCAACGAGCAGCCGGACGGTGCGGTGTGGCGCGAGCTTGCCGGCCGCTACCAGGACGCGTACGCCGTCGCGCCCGACGGCGGGGGGCACACGTTCAGCGCGCAGCAGCCGAGCCGCCGGATCGACGCGGTCTTCGTCGATCGAGCGTTCCGGGTCGTGCGTGCCGGCGTACCGGATCTCGGCCGTGCCGCGGAGGCGAGCGACCACTGCCCGCTCGTCGCGGTGATCGACACGGCGCCCTGACGTCTGGTGGTTGGTAGCGTCCGCTGATGCATCGCACCAGGGTGTTCGGCTTCTTCATCGACGTGCCGCTCGACGCCGCCGACGCCGCGGTGCGGTTCTGGTCCGGCGTCCTCGGCACGTCGACCAGGTCCGAGCCGGGCGACCCGTTCACCGGACTCGTCGGCGCCCTGCCGGGCGACATCGCGCTGGAGGTCCAGGCCGTCGACGACGCGCCGCGCTACCACCTCGACATCGAGACCGACGACGTACCCGCGGAAAGGACCCGGCTGGTCGGGCTGGGCGCGGAGGTGGTGGCCGACAACGGGTCGTGGCACGTTTTGCGCGCGCCGGGCGGTCACCTGCTGTGCGTGGTGCCGGTGCAGAGCGACCACGCGGTGTTCGCCGAGCAGGCGCGCAGCTGGCCGTGACTCGCGCGCGTCAGCCGCCCGACCGGTAGGTCGGCACGAGTGTCGTCGCGAGCTGCTCGAGGAAGAGCCCGATGTCGGTGACGATGCCGACCGCCTGCGCGGAGCCGCGGTCGGCGAGCTTGGTCACCGTCGCCGGGTTGATGTCGACGCAGACCAGCGGGATCGACGCGGGAAGGATGTTGCCGGTGGCGATCGAGTGCAGCATGGTCGCCACCATGATCGCGAAGCCGACGCCGGCGAGCTCGGCGCGCATCGCCCGCTGACCCTCGATGACGTCGGTGTAGACGTCGGGCAGCGGCCCGTCGTCGCGCACCGAGCCGACGAGCACGAAGCGCTTGTCCGCCTTGACCAGCGCGTGCATCACGCCGCCGGTGAGGACGCCCTGCTCGACCGCGGCGGCGATCGAGCCGGCCCGGCGGATCGTGTTGATCGCCCGGATGTGGTGCTCGTGCCCGTGCTCGACGCCCTTGCCCTTGGCGAGGTCGACGCCCAGCGACGTGCCGTAGAGCGCCGACTCGATGTCGTGGGTCGCGAGCGCGTTGCCGGCGAACACCACGTCGACGTAGCCGGCGTCGACCAGCGACACCATGGCCGGCGACGCGCCGGTGTGCACCACCGCCGGCCCCGCGACCCAGAGCACCTTGCGACCGGCCGCCTTGACGTCGCGCATCTGCTGTGCGATCTGCCTGACCAGCAGCGCCTGCGGCTTCTCCGAGGACACCTCCGAGCTCATGAACTCGAAGCTGCCGCCGTCCCCGATCGGCTCCCGCGGCGGGAGCACGACCTTGACGCCGGATGCGCCGCAGACGATCTGGTCGCCGCGGCGCACGTCCGACACCGGGATCGTGCGGATCCCGCCGTCGGCCAGCACGACGAGGCCGCAGTCCATCTCCGGCTGCTGCACCTCGACCCAGCGGCCACCCGTCCGGACGCGCGTCTCAAGGTTGGTGGTGGAGTAGAAGTCCTCGGGGAAGACGCCGTCGGCATCGGCCTCGCGCACGGTGGCCTCGCCCGGGTCGACCTGGTTGACGCCGTGGGTCTGCAGCCGCATCAGCAGCCGCTGCAGGGTGTCGTCGTCGTCGGCCGAGACGCAGATCTTGGCGTACGACGAGTCGTCGTGCGCGCGGCCCACGTCCAGCCGGTCGATGACGTAGTCGCCGCCGTACTCCAGCACGTCGTCCAGGATCCTCGCCAGGATGCCGGAGTCCATCAGGTGACCGGTCACCTCGACGTTCTCGTTCAGCTGCACCGCGTCACACCACCGCACCGTCGTCGGGACCCGAGTCTGTCGGGGGAGCATCTCGCATCCCCAGCAGCAGCGTCGCGACACCGGCCGCCGCCAGCAGGATGCCTACCACGATCAGCGTGTTGCTCGACACGCCGACGAGCGGGAGGACCAGCAGCAGCACGAAGCTCGCCGCGAGAGCCGCGGTGCCCCAGAGCTTCGTCCCGCGCAGCCGGGGGAGCGGCGGGGGCGGCGGCGGGACGAAGTGGTCCTGCTCGTCGTCCACGCGCCGACGCGGCGGCGCCGCCGGCGCCTCGTCGTCGGTCTCGGGACGGTCCGGGTCGGCGTCCTCGCTGGCGTGCCAGCGTGCCGCGCTGTCGACCGGCGGCGCGCCGAACGCGGCGACGATCGCCGCGAACGCCTCGTCCTCGTCGGTGACCGGGCCCAGCTCGGCCAGCATCCCGGGGAGCTCGTTGCCGACGACGACTGCCGCATCGCTCCGCCGGGCGGCATCGACGTGCAGAGCGTCCGTCGGCACGGCGTGCGGGCGCACTTCGCGGTAGGCGCTGACCTCCCCGATGCTCGGCTCGACGTAGGCCGCGATGCCGGCGTCCTCGAGCACCTCGAGGACCGCCTCGGAGACGCGGGCGTCGACGGCCGTCAGCCGGATGAAGGACGCCGCGGACAGCGCGTTGCTGCGGGTGCCGCGGCGCGGCGGGCGGTCCGGCGGGTCGGCGGTCGTCACGTCAGACCTCGACGGAGCTGAGCTCGCGGACGAACGCGAGGCTGCCCGCGAAGATGGTGGGCGCGTCGTTGTCGAGCGTCGCGACGTGGTAGCTGTCGTGGAGCACCACCTCGCGGACGTCGGACGTCCCGAGCCGGGACTGGATCTCGTGGGCGTTGGCCGCCTCCACGATGTGGTCCTCGGAGCTGCGGTAGAACAGCACCGGCATGGTGACCTTGCCGAGGTCCGGCAGCGTCACCTTCCACAGCTCGCCGAGCGACGCGGCGGCCCGCAGCGGCGTGTGCTTGTAGGCGACCTCGTCCACACCGGGCTTCTTGATGTCGTTGCTGATGCCCTTGATGGACGGCAGGACGTGCTTGAGCAGCGGGATCAGCCGGAACGCTCGGTTCTCGGTGAGGATCGACGGGTTCACGAGCACCAGACCGGTGATCTCGTCCGCGCGCTGCTCGGCGAGCCGCAGGGTCAGCGTGCCGCCCATCGACAGGCCCATCACGAAGACCTCGTCGACCCGGCGCCGGAGCTCGCCGAAGGCCCGGTCGATCTCGGCGTACCAGTCCTGCCAGCGGGTGAGGTTCAGGTCCTGCCAGCGTGTGCCGTGGCCGGGCAGCCGTGGGCACGAGACCGTCAGCCCGTTGGCGGCGAGGTACTCGCCCCACGGCCGCAGGCTCGCCGGCGAGCCGGTGAAGCCGTGCACGAGCAGCACGCCGACCCGGCCGCCCTCGGAGGTGAACGCCTCGGCGCCCGGTACTACCGGCACGGCGGTCTCCTCTCGGGTCGGTGGCCGCCCGCTGGTCGGCGTTCGGCTCGTCCGTGGTGCGCCGCATCGTCCCACGGCGGCGGGTGTGACGGCGGGCGGCGCGGGCACACCCGCAGCGGGACGTGCCACGTATGGACTCTGGTCCCTGGGCTCCATAGGGTCGCGCTACGCGGCAACCGCGACTGGTCACGATCGGCGGGAGATGCTGGGTGGGCTACTGGCTCCTCAAGGTGCTCCTCACGCCGTTCCTGCGGCTGATCTTCCGGCCGTGGGCCGAGGGGGTCGAGCACGTCCCTGACGACGGGCCCGCTATCTTCGCGTCCAACCACGTCTCGTTCTCCGACTCGATCTTCCTGCCGCTCGTCGTGCCGCGGCGCATCACCTTCCTGGCCAAGAGCGACTACTTCACCGGCCGCTCGCTCAAGGGCCGGCTCAAGGCCCGGTTCATGCGGGCCGTCGGCCAGGTCCCGGTGGACCGCTCGGGCGGCCGCGCCGCGCAGGCGGCGCTGGACACCGCCAAGCGGATCCTCGCCGAGGGCCAGCTGCTCGGGATCTACCCGGAGGGCACCCGGTCGCCGGACGGCCGGCTCTACCGCGGCAAGACCGGGGTGGCGCGGATGGCGCTGGAGTCGGGCGTCCAGGTGATCCCGGTCGCGATGATCGGCACCTTCGAGATCCAGCCGCAGGGCAAGCTGATCCCCAAGATCGCCCGGGTCGGCATCCGGATCGGCAAGCCGCTGGACTTCTCCCGGTACGAGGGGATGGAGAGCGACCGGTTCGTGCTCCGGTCGATCACCGACGAGATCATGTACGAGCTGATGCAGCTCTCCGGCCAGGAGTACGTCGACAAGTACGCCACCAGCGCCAAGCAGGAGATCCAGGAGGCCCGGGACGCGGCCGGCGAGTCGCTCGTCAGCGGCCCGCCGCCGACCCGCCGGGCCGGCTGACCGGACGCGGTACCCGGGCCGTCTCCCGGCACCCGCCGCCGCCGCGCGCCCGTAACGGACGAACCCGGGCCAGTCGGGCGCGCGCACCGGATTACCCGGACCGCCGGCCAGAACGTTTGCGCGATCACCCGGCGTGACGGCGTTGTTACTTGACGCTTCGACCGTGTCACTCTACGGAGTCGCGCGGGTCCGACGTCCAGTCCTTGGCGCGCTCGACGGCCCGTCGCCAGCGGGTGTGCGCGCCGCCGTCCCGGACGCCCGGCTCCGGGTCGAAGCGGCGGTCGAGCCGCCAGGTCTCCCGGAGCTCGTCGGTCGACGCCCACACGCCGGCGCCGAGCCCGGCGAGGAATGCCGCACCGAGCGCGGTCGTCTCCAGCACCGCGGGCCGGCGGACCGGTACGCCGAGCTGCGCAGCCTGCAGCTCGCACAGCAGGTCGTTGGCGCTCGCTCCGCCGTCGACCGACAGCTCGGCGAGCGGGATCGCCGCGTCTCCGGTCATCGCGTCGACCACGTCGCGCACCTGGAAGGCGATGGCCTCGAGCGTCGCGCGGGCGAGGTGCGCGCCCGTCGTACCCCTGGTGATGCCGAGGATCGCGCCGCGCGCGTGCGGGTCCCAGTCCGGTGCGCCGAGCCCGGTCAGCGCGGGGACGAACACGACGCCGCCGCTGTCGTCGACCGACCGGGCGAGCGCCTCCACGTCGGGCGCGCTGCCGATGATGCCGAGCCCGTCGCGCAGCCACTGGACCGCGGCGCCGGTGACGAAGACCGCGCCCTCCAGGGCGTAGACCGGGCCGCCGCCGATGTCCCACGCGACCGTCGTGAGCAGGCCGGCCGGCGAGCGGACCAGCCGGTCGCCGGTGTTGACGAGGACGAAGGACCCGGTGCCGTAGGTGCACTTCGACTCCCCGGGCGTGAAGCAGACCTGGCCGAACAGCGCGGCCTGCTGGTCGCCGGCGATGCCGGTGATCGGCACCCGCAGGCCGAGGAAGGCCGACGGGTCCGTCGTGCCGAAATCGCCGGCGTTCGGGCGCACCTCGGGCAGCGCGTGCATCGGTACGCCGAACGTCGCGGCCAGGTCGGCGTCCCAGCGGCCGTCGACGATCGAGTAGAGCAGCGTCCGGCTGGCGTTGGACGCCTCGGTGACGTGCTCGCGGCCGGCGGTGAGCCGGGCGACCAGGTAGGAGTCGACGGTGCCGACCACCACGCCGCCGTCGGTCACCCGCCGCCACACGTCCGGCTGGTGCTCGGCCAGCCAGGTCAGCTTCGTGCCGGTGAAGTACGGGTCGAGCCGTAGCCCGGTCGCCTCCGTCACGGCCGGCTCGACGCCGTCGGCGCGCAGCCGGTCGCAGATCGCCGCGGTCCGCCGGTCCTGCCAGACGATCGCGTTGCACGGCGCCGTCAGGTCGGCGCGGTCCCAGAGGACCGCCGTCTCCCGCTGGTTGGTGATGCCGACGGCGACCGGCGGGTCGCCGGGGTCGACGACGTCACCGCACGCGCCGAGGACGGCCTGCCAGATGTCCTCGGGCCGGTGCTCGACCCAGCCGGGCCGCGGGTAGTGCTGGTCGAACTCGCGGTAGCCACGGCGGACGGTCGCGCCCTTGTCGTCGACGAGGAGCGCAGTGACCCCGGTCGTACCGGCGTCGATGGCGAGGATCTGCGGCACTATGCGGCGCCGCACTTCTCGCGCAGCACGCCGAGCACCACCGGGTCGATCGCGTCGTCGGTGCCGACCCGCTCCTCGAGGTTCTCGATGCCCGCCCAGTCGCGCAGCGCCGCGGTGACCGACGACCCGGTGTCGTCGGCCGGCGGGTGGCCGAGAGCGGCGAGCGCTCCGCTCACCTCGGCGAGCAGGTCGCCCTCCAGTGGCAGCAGGTCGGCGGGGTCCGCCGTACCGAACAGCAGCTCGTGGAGGTCGAGCAGCCGCCGCAGCTCGGGGACCGGTGCGGTGTGGTCGTCGACCCGCAGGTCGACCTTGACGTCGCTCTCGCCGCCGTAGCCGGCATCCGGCGAGACGACCAGCAGTGCGGCGCTCTGCCGGCCGCGGCTGTCGCCGCCCGCCTCGTCGCCGGCGGCGAGCGCCACCAGCAGCCGGTCGGCGAGCGACCCTGAGGTCTCCAGGAAGACCCGCTCCATCGCGTCGACGACCTCGGGTCCGGTCAGGATGTTGCCCTGCACCGCATAGCCGTCGCCGGTCCGGCCGCCGGCCCAGTCATG
>DASQMY010000384.1:0-11936 GCA_035645255.1 Mycobacteriales bacterium | reverse complement strand
CTTGCGGCCCAGTGATCGTGCCGTCGAAGCCGACGAACGGCGCCGGCCGGCCGCCGCCGTCCTTGATGACGTCGTCGGAGGCGACCAGCGGGATGCCGGCGGCGCGCGCCTTCTCCATCACGGTCGGCCCGATCTGCTGGTCGGGGACCACGATCGCGATCGCGTCGACCTTGCGGGCGATGGCAGCATCCACCTCGGCCAGCGCCCTGGCGGCGTCGGTGCCGACGTCGACGACGGTCACCTCGACGTTGCCGAGCCTGGCCGCCTCCGCCTTCGCGCCGGCGGCCTGGTCGACGAAGTACTGCTGCGAGCCCTGCTTCTGCAGGTAGGCGATCCGGACCGGTCGGTCGGTCGGCGCGGGAGCCGGCCCGGCGTCCAGTCCGCGTGCGGCGTCGGTGCAGCCCACCGACAGCACAGCGCTGGCGAACCCGACGAGCGCAGCGGCGCCGGCGCGCCAGCCGCCCGGGTGGTCTGCTGGGCCCTCGGGCCATCGGATCCCTCCAGCCGGGAGGACTACCCCGCTGCCTCCGGGATTTTAGCGACCGGCTGCACCGGGAGTCCGCAGGACCACGAGCCCGGCTGGCTGTAGAGCACCTGCTCCCCGTCGGCCCGCACGACCAGCACCTGCGTCTCGGCGAAGTCGCCCGGCGGGGCGGTCGACGTACCGGTGCTCGGTGCGCCGGGGCAGCTCTGGTCGTCGTCGCGCACCCGGAAGACCGTCGCCCAGGCGACCTGGTCGGCGAAGCCGTCGACCGGCCGGCCGCCCTGCCCGGTCACCGTCACCCGCCCCCACCTGCTCGCCACCACCGCGACCCGCTGGCAGCGGGCGGTCACCCTCGACGGCGGCCGGCTCCGGCTGGCGCCGCCGGTCGACGGCGACGTCGCACCGGTCACCGGGCAGGAGGCGCTCGCCGTGCTGCACCGGACGGGCCAGGGTGCGCGGCAAGCGCCCGCGCGGCGTGGTCGTTGTGGGGCACGACGTGGGACGGTGCCGACGCTGCAGCCGAGCGCGGCGGCGATGTCGGCCACGCTGAGGTCGGAGTAGTAGCGGAGCACGACGACCGCGCGCTGCTGCCGCGGCAGCTGCCGCAGCACGTCGAGGACCCGCGTCCGCTCGCCGACGACCTCCGCGCAGTCCCAGACCGCCTGCTCCGGCGGCTGGGTCAGCACCTCGGGCCGGCGGCTGCGCGAGCGGCCGCCGTCGACCGTGAGGTTGACCAGGATCCGGTTGGCGTAGGCCGCCGGCTCACCGGCGGTGGCCAGTCGCGGCCAGTGCCGGAGCACCCGCTCGTACGCAGCCTGCACAGGTCGTCGGCGCCCTGCCGCTCCCCCAGCAGCAGGACGGCGAGCCTGGTCAGCCGGGCGCTCGACCCGTGGACGAACTCCACGAAGCTGTCGCGCTCGGCCGGCCGCACGTCAGGCGCCGACCTTCTTCTTGTTGTAGACGTCGAACGCCACGGCGAACAGCAGCAGCGCACCCTTGATCATCTGCTGCTTGCCGACCTCCACACCCTCGAGGGAGAGGCCGTTGGAGATGACCGCCATGACCGACCCGCCGACGACCGCACCGAACACCGTTCCGACACCGCCGCTCGCCGAGGCACCGCCGATGAAGGCGGCGGCGATCGCCTCCAGCTCGAAGTTGGTGCCCGCCGTCGCGACGGCCGAGTTGAGCCGCGCGGTGATCAGCAGGCCGGCCAGCGCCGACAGGATCCCCATGTTGACGAAGACCAGGAAGCTGACCCGCTGGCTCTTGACGCCGGACAGCCGGGCGGCCGGCGCGTTGCCGCCGACGGCATAGATGTGCCGGCCGAGGATCGTCCGCTGCATCGTGAATCCGTAGGCCATCAGCAGAGCGGCCAGGATGATCAGCACGACCGGGAAGCCGGACGCCTTCGCCAGCAGCCAGGTGAACGCGAGGATGGCGGCGGCGATCGCGGCGCACTTGACGACGAACCACGGCAGCGGCAGCGCCTCGCCGCCGTACTTCGTGTGCACCTGCCGGTCGCGGACCTGCGTGTAGACCGCGACCAGCGCGAGCACCGCGCCGATGATGAGCGTCAGGTCGTGCAGCTCCCCGCCGATCCCCCAGTCGTCGCCGGGCAGGAACTGGGTGGTCTTCTGCCGGAACTCCGACGGCAGGCGACCGATCGACGTCCCGCTGAGCGTGGTGATCGTGGCTCCGCGGAACGCCAGCATGCTCGCCAGCGTGACGATGAACGACGGGATGCCGATGTAGGCGATCCAGAACCCTTGCCAGGCGCCGATCACCGCACCGAGCAGGAGGCAGAGCAGGACCGCGAGCACCCATGGCACGTCCCGGTTGACCATGAGCTGCGCGGCGACCGCGCCGGTGAAGCCGGCGATGGAGCCGATCGACAGGTCGATGTGGCCGGCGATGATCACGATCATCATGCCGATCGCGAGGATGAGGATGTAGCCGTTCTGCTGGATGACGTTGCTGACGTTGCCGGGCCGTAGCGTCTTGCCCTCGGTCAGCACCTGGAACAGGATCACGATCACCGCGAGGGCGACCAGCATCCCGGACTGCCGGATGTTCTTGCGGAACGCGGTCCTGAGCACATCCACGCGGCTAACCCCTGTTCATAGTCATGTAGCGCATCAAGGTCTCCTCGTTCGCCTGCTCGCGGCCCACTTCACCGGTGAGCCGCCCGGCGCTCAGCACGTAGATCCGGTCGCAGACGCCCATCAGCTCGGGCAGCTCCGAGGAGATGAACAGCACCGCCTTGCCCGCAGCGGCCAGCTCATTGAGGATCGAGTAGATCTCCGACTTCGCGCCGATGTCGATGCCGCGGGTCGGCTCGTCGACGATCAGCAGGTCGGGGTCGGCGAACATCCACTTGCTCAGCACGACCTTCTGCTGGTTGCCGCCGCTGAGCTTGCCCACGATCGACGCGACGCTGGGCGCCTTGATGTTCATCGACTTGCGGTAGCGCTCGGCGTTGACCGCCTCCTCCCGGTCGCTCACCACGGTTCGCTGGCTGACCTTGTCGAGCGCGGCCAGCGTGACGTTGCGCGTGATCGTCTCGGTGAGGTGCAGGCCGTACTTCTTCCGGTCCTCGCTGACGTAGGCGATGCCGGCCTTGATCGCGTCCGGGACCGTCCGCGGCGTCACCTCGACGTCGCCCATGAACACCTGGCCGGAGATGTGGGTGCCGTAGCTGCGCCCGAAGATGCTCATGCCCAGCTCGGTCCGGCCCGCGCCCATCAGCCCGGCCAGGCCGACGATCTCGCCGCGCCGGACGGTCAGCGAGACGTCGTCGACGACCTTGCGGGTCTGGTCGATCGGGTGGTGGACCGTCCAGTTCTTGACGGTGAGCAGCACCTCGCCAGGAGCGCTCGTGCGCTGGGGGAAGCGGTGCTCGAGCTGCCGGCCGACCATGCCGCGGATGATGCGGTCCTCGTCGACCGCGCCGCGCGTCGGGACCGGGATCGTCTCGATGGTCTTGCCGTCACGCAGGATCGTGATCGCGTCGGCGACCTGCGCCACCTCGTTCAGCTTGTGCGATATCAGGATCGACGCGATGCCGCCGCGCTTGAGCTCGAGGATCAGGCCGAGGAGCTTCTGGCTGTCCTCCTCGTTGAGGGCCGCGGTCGGCTCGTCGAGGATCAGCAGCTTGACCTTCTTCGAGAGCGCCTTGGCGATCTCGACGAGCTGCTGCTTGCCGACGCCGAGGTCGGCCACCCGCGCGTCCGGCTTCTCGGCCAGACCGACGCGCTGGAGCAGCTCGCGCGCGTGCCGGGTGGTCTCGCTCCAGGAGATGACGCCGCGGGTCGCCTGCTCGTTGCCGAGGAAGATGTTCTCCGCGATCGACAGCTGCGGGATGAGCGCGAGCTCCTGGTGGATCACGACGATGCCGGCCGACTCGCTCGCCCGGATGTCCTTGAACGCCGTCGGCGTGCCCTCGTAGACGATCTCGCCGTCGTAGCTGCCGTGCGGGTAGATGCCGGCCAGGATCTTGATCAGCGTGGACTTGCCGGCGCCGTTCTCGCCGCAGATCGCGTGCACCTGCGCGGGCGCGACCTCGAGGCTGACATGCTCGAGCGCCTTGACGCCTGGGAACGTCTTGGTGATGTCGCGCATCTCAAGGATGAGGTCTGCTACCACGGCTCGTCCTCCATAGCGCACCGGCGGGCGGCGGGAATCCTATCCCCGCCGCCCGTCTGGTGACGTCGTCAGTCGTGCGTGTACGTGCCGTCGCGCTGGACTACTTGATCTCGTCCTCGGTGTAGTACTTGGACTCCTCGACCAGGATCTTCTTGAGGTTGTCCTTGTCGACGGCGACCGGCTCGAGCAGGAACGACGGCACGACCTTCTCGCCGTTGTCGTAGTCCTTCTCGTTGTTGATCTCCGGCTTCTCGCCCTTGAGCACGGCGTCGGCCATCTTGGAGGCGACCTCCGCGAGCTTGCGGGTGTCCTTGAAGACAGTCGAGTACTGCTCGCCGGCGAGGATCGACTTCACCGAGTCGACCTCGGCGTCCTGGCCGGTGACGACCGGGAGCTTCTTGTCACCCGAGCCGTAGCCGCCCGACTGCAGCGCCGAGATGATGCCGCGGGAGAGGCCGTCGTACGGCGACAGCACGCCGTCGACCTTGGCGTCGGTGTAGGCGCTGCTCAGCAGGTCGTCCATGCGGGCCTGGGCGACCTTGCCCTCCCAGCGCAGGATGGCGACCTTGGCGAACTCGGTCTGACCGGACTTCACCACGTACTCCTTCGCGTCGATCTTCGGCTGCAGCACGCTCATCGCGCCGTCGAAGAAGAACTTCGCGTTGTTGTCGTCCGGCGAGCCGGCGAACAGCTCGATGTTGCACGGCTTGCAGCCGGTCTTGGTGAGGCCGTCGATCAGAGACTGGCCCTGGATCACACCGACCTTGAAGTTGTCGAACGACGCGTAGTAGTCGACGTTCTTCGAGTCGCGGATCAGCCGGTCGTAGGAGATGACCGCGATCTTCTGCGCCGCCGCCTGCTCGAGCACATTGGTCAGCGCCGTGCCGTCGATCGCCGCGATGACCAGCGCCTTGGCGCCGCCGGTGATCATGTTCTCCAGCTGCGAGACCTGGTCCGGGATCTTGTTGTCGGCGTACTGCAGGTCGACCTTGTAGCCCAGCGCCTCGAGGCTCTTCTTCATGTTGTCGCCGTCGGCGATCCAGCGCTCCGACTCCTTGGTCGGCATCGAGACGCCGATGGTGCCGCCGGCGCCGGCAGCCGGTGCGGTCGCGCTCGCCGTGTCGGCGGGCGAGGCGGACTCCGACGGTGACGCTGCTCCGGTGTCGGTCGGCGAGGCCGCCGCGGACGTCGCCGCCGGCGCGCTGGGGGTCGCGGCGGCGTCGTCGCCGTCGTCGTCGTTGCCACAGGCGGTCAGCCCGAGGGCCAGGATGGCCCCCGCGGCTGCAGTTCTGATGAGTGACTTACGCAATGTCGTCCTCCAATAGGTGCCCGCCCGATCTGGGCTCAGGCGCAGTCCCTTGCGCCGCACGTCCCCGCCGGCGGCTTCCCCCGGACGCCGTCGGAGCGCGGCGACCGCCTGAGGTCGCCGCGGCAACGGCGGAGGCTGGCCCGGCCAGGCGGTCGGAACCGCGCGCACCGGCGACCTGCGGGTGTCCCCGGTGCTGCTGATGGGCCATCTCTACCTCGTAACAACGACGGGCGGCCCGGATCGGTTGTCAGCCGAGCCGCCGTGCTGTCGCCGCGGTGCGGCACTTATGTTAACGCTCACCACGGATGCGTCAACGCGCGCCGCGTGATCGTTACCGCAGCGTGCCCTGGCCGGCTCCGGACCGTGTCCACGGCGGTCACCGCTGGCCGTAGACGTGCTGATACCGGTGGTGCAATGCCGTGACGTCGTCGGCCGGGAGCTCGTCGGGGACGCCGATGGCGAGAGCGATCGCCACCGTCCGCGCCGCGTCCTCGCACATGACCGCCGCCTTCACGGCGTCCCGCGGCGTCGCGCCGATGGTGAACACGCCGTGGTTCTTGAGCAGCACCGCCGCCGAGCGGTGACCGGTCAGCGTCTCGGCGACCAGTCGGCCGATCTCGTCGTCGCCGATGCGGGCGAACGGCGCGATGGGGATCTCGCCGCCGAACTCGTCGGCCATGGCTGTCAGCACGCACGGGATCGCCCGGCCGGCCGCGGCCCACGCCGTCGCGTACGGGCTGTGCGTGTGCACGACCCCGCCGACGTCCGGCATCGCGCGGTAGATGTAGGCGTGCGCCGCAGTGTCGCTCGACGGGGCGAGACCTGGGCCGACCGGCGACCCGTCCAGGCCGACGACGACCATCGACTCCGGCGTCAGCTCGTCGTACGCGAGACCGCTCGGCTTGATCACCATGGTGTCGGTGCCGGGGACGCGAGCGGAGACGTTGCCGCTGGTCCAGACGACCAGGCCGGCACGCGGCAGCTCCGCGTGCAGGTCGCTCACGAGCTGCCGGATCTCGTCGATGCCGGCGCTCACCGCGCGACCGCCTCGTTGCGGATCCGGCGCAGCGAGTGCATCAGCGCACCGTCGCCGAAGGTGTCGTGCAGCGTGGTGTAGTGCTCGTAGAGCCGGTCGTACGCCGCGGTGCGCGCCTCGTCCGGCCGGTAGACGCCGCGCTCGACCCGGCCCATCGCCGACGACGCGGCCTCGATGTCGGGGTAGGCGCCGGCGGCGACTGCGGCGTGCATGGCGGCGCCGAGCGCAGGGCCCTGCTCCGACCCGATGACGCTGAGCGGGAGCCGGGTGACGTCGGCGTACATCTGCATGAGGACGCGGTTCTTGAGCAGCCCGCCGGCGACGACGAACTCGGTGACCGGTAGGCCGGCCGCCTCGAACGACTCGATGATCTTTCGGGTGCCGAACGCGGTGGACTCGAGCAGCGCGCGGTAGATCTCCTCCGGCCTGGTCGCCAGCGTCAGGCCGACGACCAGCCCGCTGAGCTCGTGGTCGACGAGCACCGAGCGGTTGCCGCTGTGCCAGTCGAGCGCGACCAGCCCGTGGCTGCCGACCGGCGCGTCGCCGGCCAGCCGGGTGAGGTGGTCGTGCAGGCTGACGCCCCGCCGGGCGGCCTCCTCGCGGTAGGACGCCGGCACGCAGTTGGCGATGAACCAGGCGAAGATGTCGCCCACACCGCTCTGCCCTGCCTCGTAGCCCCACCGGCCGGGCACGATCCCGCCCATGACGGCGCCGCACATGCCGGGGACCTCGCCCAGCTGGTCGCCGTTCATCACGTGGCAGGTCGACGTGCCCATGATGGCGAGCAGCTGGCCGGGCTCGAGCGCCTTGGCGGCCGGCGCGGTGACGTGCGCGTCGACGTTGCCGACGGAGACGGCGATCCCCTCGGGCAGACCGGTCCAGCCGGCGGCCTCGGCGGTCAGTCCGCCGGCGCGGGTGCCGAGCGGCGAGAGCGGGTGCTCGACCTTCTCGACGAAGTCGCCGAAGTCGGGGTTGAGCGCGGCGAGGTACTCCTTCGACGGGTATTCACCGTCCTGGTAGATCGCCTTGTAGCCGGCGGTGCACTCGTTGCGGGTCTCGACGCCGGACAGCTGCCAGGTGACCCAGTCGGTCGCCTCGATCCAGCGCTCGGCGCGGACGTAGACCTCGGGGTCCTCCTCGAGCAGCTGCAGGCCCTTGGCGAACTGCCACTCCGAGGAGATGCGGCCGCCGTACCGGGCGAGCCACGGCTCCCCGCGCTCCTGCGCCAGCGCCGTGATCCGGTCGGCCTGGCGCTGGGCGGCGTGGTGCTTCCAGAGCTTGACGTAGGCGTGCGGCCGGTCGGCGAGCTCGGGCAGGCGGCTCAGCGGGGTGCCGTCGTGCAGCGTCGGCACCATCGTGCAGGAGGTGAAGTCGATGCCGATGCCCACCACCGCGCTCGGGTCGACGCCGCTGTCGGCGAGGGCCTGCGGTACGGCGCCGCGCAGCACGTCGAGATAGTCCTCGGGGTCCTGCAGCGCCCAGTCCGGCGGCAGCGCCTCGCCGGTCGCCGGCAGCCTGGCGTCGATGACCGCGTGCGGGTAGGGCAGCTCGGCCGCGCCGACCTCGGTGCCGTCCTGCACGCGCACCACGACGGCTCGGCCGGACAGGGTTCCGTAGTCGACACCCACGACGTAGGTCGGCGGGCGATCGGTCATCTGAGTGCTCCAAGGCGTGTCTGCTGCGGACGGGCGGGCGGGCTGCTTGCGGCCGGCGGTGAGCTGCTCGGCTACGGCGGTGGCGCGACGCTGTCGCGGGCGACCAGCTCGGGCGGCACGATCTGCCGCTCGGCCGGGCCGCTGAGTGAGTCGAGTCGCTGGAGGAGCAGCGCCAGGCTGCGCCGGCCCACCTCGGCGAAGTCCTGCCGGATCGTGGTCAGCGGCGGCATGAAGTAGGCCGCCTCGGGCACGTCGTCGAACCCGACGACGCTGACGTCGTTCGGCACCCGGCGGCCTGCCTCGTGCATCGCGCGCAGCAGCCCGAGGGCCATCTGGTCGTTGGCGACGAAGACCGCCGTGACGTCGTCGCGCGCGGCCAGCATGCGGCCCGCGGCGTAGCCGGCGCGGGGGCTCCAGTCGCCGTCGAGGGTGGGCGGTGCGGGCGCGCCGGCGGCCTCGAGCGCCGCGCGCCAGCCGGACTCCCGGTCGGCGGCCTCCAGCCAGTCGCCCGGGCCGGTGACGTGCCAGACGGTGCGGTGGCCGTGGTCGAGCAGGTGCTGCGTCGCCAGCTTCGCGCCTGTCACCTGGTCGACGGCGACGACCGGCAGGCTCGCCGCGGCACCGCCCTCCACCGCCACGACGGGGAACGACGGCGGCAGGTTCTGCAGCGCCATGGCGACCGGGGCGGTGGGCGCGATCACGATGATCCCGCCGACCGACTGGTTCATCAGCATCTCGTAGGCCTCGACCACCGACGCGCGGTCGATCGCCTTGAGGCTCGCGATGGCGACGAAGTAGCCCGCCTCGCGGGCGGCCAGCTCGATGCCGAACAGCGTCGACGCCGGCCCGTACAGCGTGGTGTCGAAGCTGATGACGCCGATCGTCTGCGACCGGCCGGTGACCAGGGTCCGCGCGGCGGAGTTGCGGCGGTACTCGAGCTCCTGGATGGCGACCGCGACGCGGTCGCGCGTCGCCTCGCGGACGCTCGGGTGGTTGTTGAGGACGCGGGAGACCGTCTGGTGCGAGACACCGGCGAGGCGGGCCACGTCGGTCATCGCCGGCGGCCGGCCGGACGGGCGGTCGACCTTCGGGGCGGTGCGGTCCGCCTCGGGGACGGCGCGGTCGGCCTTGGCGGTGGTGCGGTCCGGCTTGGGGGCGGCGACGCCGGAGGGGTCGCGCGGTCCGGGCACGTCCGCTCCTCCTCCACCGGTCGCCGACGGCGCCCGCTGGTGCGGCAACCGTCGTCCGATCGCGCCATGTTAACGCGCACACGGCCGAGCGTTCACGCACAAGGGCGAGCCGTCGAACACCGATGTCGGATCGTTACGGATCTCACGCGGGCGCGCCGGGCGGCACGAACGGCAGCGCGTCCGCCGTACCGTGCTCGATCAGGCGCCACACGGCGTCGGTGTCGAGGTGGTCGGCCACCAGGCTCCCGAGCGAGTCCAGCCGCGCCTCGCGGACGGCGGCGAAGTCGACGTCGCCGGGCACGAAGTCGCGGCCGGTCAGGTCGGCCACCCAGCGCAGCACGCCGCGGCGGAAGTCGTCGTTCTCCAGCGCGCCGTGCCAGACGGTGCCGATCACCGAGCCGCTGCGCAGTCCCTCGTCCTCGCCGTCGTCGCGGGTGATCAGCGCCTCGCCGCCGTACGGGATCATCCGCCCGTGGTGGATCTCGTACGCCGCGACGGGCGCGCCGCCGAAGACCGGCGACACTCCCGCCGGCCGGCCGAGCACCTTGTCCGGCATGAACGCCGTGACCACAGGGAGCAGCCCGAGCGCCTCGACCGGCTCGGGTGACCCGCTCTCCACGGGGTCGACGATGCGGGCGCCGAGCATCTGGTAGCCGCCGCAGATGCCGAGCACCGGCCGGCCCCGCGTGGCGCGGTCGGCGAGCACGGTGTCGATCCGCTGCGCGCGCAGCCAGGCGAGGTCGGTGACCGTCGCCCGGGTGCCCGGGACGACGACCAGGTCGGCGTCGACGAGGTCGATCGGCGTGCTGGCGAAGCGGACCAGGACGCCGGGCTCGGCGGCCAGCGCGTCGATGTCGGTGACGTTGGACAGCCGCGGCAGCCGGACGACGGCCACGCGCAGCGGGTCGCGGCCGACGGGCGCGCTCGGCGTGTCGCGCGGGACGTCCAGCGCGAGCGAGTCCTCGACGTCGAGCCACAGCCCCGACCGCCACGGCAGGACGCCGTAGACGGCCCGTCCGGTCAGCGCGGTCAGCATCTGCAGCCCCGGTTCGAGCAGCTCGCGCGCGCCGCGGAACTTGTTGACGACGAAGCCGGCCACCAGCTGCTGGTCCTCGCGGGACAGCAGCGCCAGCGTCCCGAACATCGCCGCGAATACGCCGCCGCGGTCGATGTCGCCGACGACCAGCGTCGGGAGGCCGGCGGCGCGGGCGAGGCCGAGGTTGGCGATGTCGGTGTCGCGCAGGTTGATCTCGGCGGCGCCGCCGGCGCCCTCGCACACCACGACGTCGAAGCGCCGTCGCAGGTCGGCGAGGCTCTCCAGCACCACCTCGAGCAGCGCCTCCTTGTGCAACCGGTAGCTGACGGCGTCGACGTCGGCGACCGCCCGGCCGCGCACGACGACCTGCGACCTGCGGTCGCTCCCCGGCTTGAGCAGCACCGGGTTCATGTGCGCCTCCGGCTCGACGCGGGCGGCGGCGGCCTGCATGACCTGCGCCCGGCCGATCTCGGCGCCGTCCAGCGTGACGAAGCTGTTGAGGCTCATGTTCTGCGCCTTGAACGGCGCGACGCTGACCCCCTGCCGCGCCAGCCAGCGGCACAGACCCGCGGTGACCACGCTCTTGCCGGCGTCCGACGTCGTGCCGGCGATCAGGATGGCGCCGCTCATGCGGCGCCGGCGGCGAGCGCCGCTGCGGCGGCGAGCAACGCCGCTGCGGCGCCGACCGCCGACGACAGCAGTACGGCGCGGCGCACGTCGCCCGGTCGCGGGGCCCGGCCGGTGCCGAGCGTCGGGCGGTGCTCGACCCGGCCGGCGTAGACGTTGGTGCCGCCGAACCGGACGCCGAGGGCGCCGGCGAACGCCGCCTCGCACCGGCCGGAGTTGGGGCTCGGGTGCGCGCCGCCGTACCGGAGCGCGGTCTGCCACGCGGTCGCCGGGCTGCCGCCGACGACCGGGGCGAGGGTCGCCGTGACCGCCGCGGTCAGCCTTGCCGGCAGCCAGCTGGCGGCGTCGTCGAGCCGGGCGGCCGCCCAGCCGAACCGCTCGTAGCGCGCGCAGCGGTGCCCGACCATCGCGTCCAGGGTGTTGACCGCGCGGTAGCCGAGCAGCCCCGCCGGTCCGGCGACCGCGCCCCAGAACAGCGGCGCGACGACGGCGTCGGCGGTGTTCTCCGCGACCGACTCGGCGGCGGCGCGGGCCAGCTCGGCGGCGTCGAGGGCGTGCGGGTCGCGGCCGCACAGGCTGGGCAGCGCGGCTCGCGCCGCCGCCAGGTCACCGCGGTCGAGCGCGTCGGCGAGCGAGGTCGCCTCGCGGCCGAGCGAGCGGCCGCCGAGCACCGCCCACGTCGCGACGGCAGTGACGGCGGTGCGGCTCGCCGGCGTGCGGGCCAGCCGGCCGGCCGCCGCGCCGGCCGCGGCGGCACCGGCGACCAGTGCGCCGGCGTACGCGGCTCCGGCGGGTCGGCTGGGCCGCCACCAGCGGTGCTCCAGTGCGGTGGCCAACCGGCCGAACGCCGCCACCGGGTGGCCGCGGCGCGGGTCACCGAGGAGCGCGTCGCCGAGCGCGCCGAGCAGCAGCCCGGCGGCGACCGGCGGGATGTCGATCAAGCTGGCACGATTC
>DASQMY010000383.1:0-8337 GCA_035645255.1 Mycobacteriales bacterium | reverse complement strand
GGTCGGCGAGCGCGCCGAGCTCCTCTAGGGACGCCTGCGCGTGGTCGAGCCGCAGCCGCCCGGCGGACAGCAGGTGCTCGGGCGCCTCGTCGCCGAGCAGCTCGAGCGCCTTCTCCACCCGCGCCCCGGCCGCGACGGCGGCCCGCGCGGACCGGCGGAGGTTGGCGTCGTCGAAGTTGGCCAGCCGGTTGGCGGTCGCCCGGACCTCGCGGCGCATCCGGCGGTCCTCCCACGCGAGCACCCCCTCGTGGGCGCCCAGCTTGGTCAGCAGTACGCCGATCCCTTCGCCGTCGCGGACGACGACCCGGTCGACACCGCGCACCTCCCGCGCCTTCGCCTGTACGCCGAGACGCCGCGCCGCGCCGACCAGCGCGAGCGCCGCCTCTGGTCCCGGGCAGGTGACCTCCAGCGAGCAGGACCGGCCCGGCTCGGTGAGCGAGCCGTGGACCAGGAATGCGCCGCGCCACGCGGCCGCCGCGTCGCAGACGGGTCCGGAGACGACCGCCGGCGGCAGTCCGCGGACCGGCCGGCCGTGCCCGTCGAGCAGACCCGCTGCCCGGGCGAGCGCGTCGCCGCCCTTGGCGACTGCCACGACGTAGCGGTTGCCGCGGCGCAGACCGCCGGGCGCGAGCACCTTGAGGTCGGTCTGGTGGCCGAACAGCTCGACGATGTCCTTGCGCAGCCGCCGCGCCGCCGCGCCGGTGTCCAGCTCGACCTCGACGACCACCTTGCCGCCGACCAGGTGCAGTCCGTTGGCGAACCGCAGGATCGCGGAGAGCTCCGCCTTGCGGCAGCACGGCTTGACGACGGGCACGTGCGCGAGCTCGTTCTTGATTGCTGCGGTCATCGCCACGGTGCGGTGGGTTCTCCTATCGGTCCGCGGTGTGCCCGGTCATTACGGACCGGTACGCCGCCGCCAGCAGCTGCGGGTCGTGCCTACCGGGCTGGCCGTCTGCCGCCACCCCGGCGAAGTGCACGGTCGCGCCGACCTCGCGCGCCGTAGCCATCAGACCATCCCGGTCAAGCACCGATGCGTCCGCGACGACATGGTCGACCCGCAGGTCCGGGATGTGCGCCTGCAGCGCGTCGAGATGCGCCTCTGGTGAGAACCCGCTCGTCTCACCGCGCTGTGCGACCAGGTTGAGGCAGAGCACGACCGCTGCCGGTGTCTTGGCGATCGCGCGGCGCAGGCCGGGGACGAGCAGGTGCGGCAGCACCGAGGTGAACAGGGACCCCGGGCCGAGCACCACGTAGTCGGCGTCGAGGACCGCCGTGACGGCGTCGGAGCAGGCCGGCGGCTCGGCCGGCAGCAGCTCCACCGCACACACCCGGCCGCGCGTCGTGGCGACCTCGTGCTGCCCGCGGACGACTGTCACGGCGTCCTCGTCGGCGGGATCGAGGCCGGCCACCTGGGCGACGATGTCGACCCGCTCGGTCGTCATCGGCAGGACCCGGCCGCGCACGCCGAGCAGCTGGCCGCAGAGCGCGAGCCCTGCGACGTCGGAGCCGGTCACCTCGGCAAGTGCCGCCATCAGCAGGTTGCCGGCCGCGTGCCCACGCAGGTCGCCGGTCGCGAACCGGTGCTGGAACACCCGCGCCCAGGTCGTCGCCCACTCGGAGTCGGCGGCCAGTGCCGTGAGCGCCATCCGCAGGTCACCGGGCGGCAGCGTGTCGAGCTCGATGCGCAGCCGTCCCGATGACCCGCCGTTGTCGGCGACGGTGACGATGGCGGTCAGCTCGTCGGTGATCTCCCGCAGCGCGCGCAGGCTCGCCGCCAGCCCGTGCCCCCCACCGAGCGCGGCGACCCGCGGCACCGGCGCTGCGCTCACTCGCGGCCCAGGTCGCGGTGGACGACCCGGGTGTCGACGCCGAGCCCGGCCAGCCGCTCGCCGAACTGCTCGGCCATCACGACGCTGCGGTGCTTGCCGCCGGTGCAGCCGACCGCGAGCGTCAGGTAGCGCTTGCCCTCGTGCAGGTAGCCCTTGCGCAGCACGTCGAGCAGCTCGGTGTAGCGGTCGATGAACTCGGTCGCGCCGGCCTGCTCCAGGACGTAGTCGCGGACGTCGGGGTCCTGCCCGGTGTGCGGGCGCAGCTCGGGCACCCAGTGCGGGTTGGGCAGGAACCGGCAGTCGACGACGAGCTCCGCGTCGACCGGCAGGCCGTACTTGTAGCCGAACGACACCACTGTCGCCCGCAGCGCCGGACCGGCGATGTCGGCGAACGCCGAGTCGATCTTCGTGCGCAGCTCGTGCACGTTGAGCTGGCTGGTGTCGATCACCAGGTCGGCGTCGCCGCGCAGCTCCTGCAGCAGCTCGCGCTCCTGGATGATGCCGTCGACGAGCCGGCCGTCGCCCTGCAGCGGGTGCGGCCGGCGCACGTGCTCGAACCGCCGCACCAGGGCGTCGTCGCTCGCCTCCAGGAACAGCACGCGCGGCCTGATCCCGCGGTTGTGCAGCTGCTCCAGGCCCTCGCGGAGGTCATTGAAGAACGCGCGGCCGCGGACGTCGACGACGACTGCGACCTGAGTGACCGTTCCGCGCGACCGGCCGGCGAGCTCGGACATCGTGCCGAGCAGCGACGGCGGGAGGTTGTCGACGACGAACCAGCCGAGGTCCTCGAGGCACCGCGCCGCCTCGCTGCGACCGGCCCCGGACAGCCCGGTGATGATCGTCAGCTCGAGCGTCGTCGTACCGGGTCCGGCGCTCACTGCGCGGCCTCCTTGCGGGCGTCACCCGCGTCGTCATAGGTGGAGGATGCCACCAGCGCGTCGGGCGCATCGATGACCTCGCCCGTCGTGGGGTCTACCGCCGGCATCAGCTGCTCGCCCGCGAGCGCCCGCGCGATCGACTCGGCGGTGACCCGGCCGATCCCGGGCACCTGCGCGATCTCGTCCGGAGTCGCGGCGCGCAGCCGCTTGACCGAGCCGAAGTGCTTGAGCAGCGCCTTGCGTCGCGTCTCCCCCAGCCCCGGTACGGCGTCCAGCGCGCTCGCGGTCATCGACTTGCTGCGCTTGCTCCGGTGGAACGTGATCGCGAACCGGTGGGCCTCGTCCCGCACGCGCTGCAGCAGGTAGAGCCCCTCGCTCGTCCTGGCCATGATCACCGGGTCCTCCCGGCCCGGCAGCCACACCTCCTCCAGCCGCTTGGCCAGCCCGCACAGGGCGACGTCGTCGACGCCGAGGTCGGCCATCGCGCGGGCGGCCGCCGCGACCTGCGGCGGACCGCCGTCGACGACCACGAGGTTGGGCGGGTAGGCGAACCGCTTCGGCCGGCCGATGTCGTCGGTGCTCTCGCCGGTGTCGACCGGCGCAGGGCCGTCGCACGGCTCGGGCGCCTCGTCACCCCGGTCACCGACCACCAGGCCGAGCTCGCCGGTCTGCGACCGCTCGTCGAGGTAGCGGCTGAACCGGCGGTGGATCACCTCGTGGATGCTGGCGACGTCGTCCTGGCCGGTGACGCCCTTGATGGCGAACCGGCGGTACTCCGACTTGCGCGGCAGGCCGTCCTCGAAGACGACCATCGACGCCACCACGCTGGTGCCCTGGAGGTTGGAGACGTCGTAGCACTCGATCCGCAGCGGCGCCTCGCCGAGGCCGAGCGCGTCCTGGATCTGCTGCAGCGCCTGGCTGCGCGCGGTCAGGTCGCCGGCCCGGCGCAGCTTGTGCAGCTGGAACGACTGCGCGGCGTTGCGGCGGACGGTGTCGTGCAGCGCCTTCTTGTCGCCGCGCTGCGGCACCCGCAGGTCGACCCGGCTGCCGCGCTTGGTGCACAGCCATTCCGCGATCGCGGACTCGTCGCTCGGCAGGACCGGGACGAGGACCTCGCGCGGGACGTCGCCGCCCGCGTCGCCGTACAGCTGCTCGAGGAACGACGCCATCAGCGCCGGCGGGTCGAGCTCCTCCACCTTGTCCACGACCCAGCCGCGCTGCCCGCGCACCCGTCCCCCGCGCACGTAGAACACCTGGAACGCCGCCTCCAGCGGGTCCTCGACGTAGGCGATGACGTCGGCGTCGGTCCCGTCACCGAACACCACCGCCTGCTTCTCCATGGCGCGGCGCAGCGCGGCGAGGTCGTCGCGCACCCGCGCCGCCCGCTCGTAGTCCATCTCGTCCGCTGCCGCGGTCATGTCGCGCTCCAGCCGGCGGATGTGCTCCGTCGTCCGACCGGCCATGAACGCGCAGAAGTCCTCGGCGATCTGCCGGTGCTCCGCGGGCGTGACCCGGCTGACGCACGGGGCCGCGCACTTGTCTATGTAGCCGAGCAGGCACGGCCGGCCGACCTGCTCGGCCCGCTTGAAGACGCCGTTGGAGCAGGTGCGCACCGGGAAGACCCGTAGCAGCAGGTCGAGCGTCTCGCGGATCGCCCAGGCGTGCGCGTAGGGGCCGAAGTAGCGCACCCCCCTGCGCTTGGGGCCGCGCATCACCGTCGCGCGCGGGAACTCGTCGTCCATCGTGACGGCCAGGCTCGGGTAGCTCTTGTCGTCGCGGTAGCGGACGTTGAACCGCGGGTCGAACTCCTTGATCCAGTTGTACTCGAGCTGAAGCGCCTCCACCTCGGTCGAGACGACCGTCCAGTCGACCGCGGCGGCCGACTCGACCATCGTCCTGGTGCGCTGGTGCAGCCCGAGCACGTCCTGGAAGTACGACGACAGCCGGCTACGCAGGCTCTTGGCCTTGCCGACGTAGATGACCCGCCCGTGCTGGTCCTTGAACCGGTAGACGCCGGGCTGGTCGGGGATCGTGCCCGGCGCGGGGCGGTAGCTCGCCGGATCAGCCATGCCGCAATGCTATGTCGGAGGGCGGACACTCCCGACCTGGTGGAGCACCCCCGATTTTCGCTGCTCCGGCTCGCGTGCCACGCTGTCCAGGGTCCACGTTGCGTGGGTGAGGTGATGGTTCTGAACGACGAAGTCACGGCCGAGGTCGTGGTCGAGGGCACCGTGTCGGGGCAGAACCGGCACACGGTCCTGTGGCTCACGTGGCAGCGGTCCGATCCGCTCGCGGTCGGCCTCCGCCTGTGCGCCTACCCCGACCACCCCGCGCTCCCCCGAGGGCACTGGTCGCTGCTGCGCGACTTCCTGCGCTACGGGCTCGAGGAGCCGACCGGCGACGGCGACGTGCGGCTCACCCCGGACGCCGGCCGCGGCTCGGTCCGGCTGGAGCTGACCTACGACGGCCGGTGCACGTCGGTCGACGTCCCGTGCGCGACCGTGATCGAGTTCCTCGACCGGACCGAGGCGGTCGTGCCGTCCGGCGCCGAGGCCACCAGCGAGACGCTCGACGCCCTTATCGAGCGGCTGCTCACCGAGTGCTGAAGTGGTCGCGCGGCTTCGCGCAGCTGGTTCTTCCAGGCGGCGTTGCGACGGGTTAACGTTTCCGTCGTCCGTTTCCGCGCAACGCCAGCCGATGCCCCTGGAGTCTCGATGCGCCGCCGTTCGACCATGCTCGCCGCCACCACGTGGATCACCGGGGTGGCACTGCTCGCCGCCGCGCCGGCGTACGCCGACCGCAAGCCGCGGCCCGACCGGAAGCCCAGCCGTGAGGGCGCCGCGATCGCGCAGCACTCGCTGCGCGCGCCGGTCACCGACGAGGAGTTCTACTTCGTCATGGCCGACCGGTTCGAGAACGCCGACCCGGCGAACGACACCGGCGGGCTCGGCGACGACCGGCTGGTCTCGGGCTTCGACCCGACCAGCAAGGGGTTCTACAACGGCGGCGACCTCAAAGGCCTGCTGTCCAGGCTCGACTACATCGAAGGCCTCGGCACCGACTCCATCTGGTTGACTCCGAGCTTCAAGAACAAGGCGGTCCAGCTCGAGGACGGCCCGTCCGCCGGCTACCACGGGTACTGGATCACCGACTTCACGCGGATCGACCCGCACCTCGGCACCAACGAGGACCTCGCCGCGCTGGTGGACGCCGCGCACGCGCGGGGCATGAAGGTCTACTTCGACATCATCACCAACCACACCGCTGACGTGATCGGCTACGAGGAGGGCGCGCGGACGGCGTACGTCCCCAAGGACGTCGAGCCCTACCGAACGGCGAGCGGCACGCCGTTCGACGACCGCGACTACGCCGGCGGCGAGACGTTCCCGCCGCTCAGCCCGACCGTCTCGTTCCCCTACACGCCCGTGCTCGAGCCGGGCGAGGAGGACCTGAAGGTGCCGGCCTGGCTCAACGACGTGACGCTCTACCACAACCGCGGCAACACGACGTTCACCGGTGAGGACTCCCTCTACGGTGACTTCTTCGGCCTCGACGACCTGTTCACCGAGCACCCGAAGGTCGTCGACGGGATGGTCGACATCTACAAGACGTGGATCAAGGACTTCGGCATCGACGGATTCCGGATCGACACCATGAAGCACGTCAACGACGAGTTCTGGCAGGAGTTCGGGCCGGGGATCCTCGACTACGCGAGGGCCAACGGGAAGCCGGAGTTCTTCATGTTCGGCGAGGTCGCGCTCGATGGCACCGACGCCGCGGCGAAGGCGTTCACGTCGCACTACACGACGCACAACGAGATGCAGTCGGTGCTCGACTTCCCGTTCAAGGACGCGGCCCGCAACTTCGCCTCGCGCAGTCAGGACAACGGCGACCTCGCCCAGTTCTTCGCCAACGACGACTGGTACACCGACCATGACTCCAACGTCTACCAGCTGCCGACCTTCCTCGGTAACCACGACATGGGCCGGGTCGGCTACTTCGTCACCGCCGACAACCCCGGCGCGGCCGAGTCGGAGCTGGTCGCCCGTGACCGGCTCGCCCACGAGCTGATGTACTTCTCCCGCGGCAACCCGGTCGTCTACTACGGCGACGAGCAGGGCTTCACCGGCACCGGCGGCGACCAGCTGGCGCGGCAGACGATGTTCGAGAGCAAGGTGCCGGACTACCTCGACGACAACCTGCTCGGTACGGCGGCCACGCACGCGCAGGACAACTTCGTCACCGCGCACCCGCTCTACCGGACGATCAGCCACCTGGACGCGGTCACCGAGCAGCACGACGCGCTGCGCGACGGCGCGCAGCAGGTGCGCTACGCGTCGAACGGCCCCGGCATCTTCGCGTTCTCCCGCATCGACCACGCCGACCAGCGCGAGTACGTCGTCGCGCTCAACAACAGCGAGACGGCCCGTACGGCGACGGTGCCGACGTTCGGCAGCAACAACTTCCGGCGGGTCTACGGACCCGGGGCGGACCGGGTGAAGACCTCGCGCGGCGGCACCATGCAGGTCACCGTCCCGGCGCTGTCCACCGTCGTCTACAAGTCCAACGGCCGGATCCCGCACTCGAAGAACGCGCCGGCGATCACCCTCGCGCAGCCGACCCCTTCGGCCGTCGACCACAGCCGGATGCATGTCGCGGCCGACGTCGCCGGGTCGTCGTTCTACGAGGTCACCTTCCAGGCGAGGGTCGGCGGCGGTGCGTGGCACTCGATCGGCACCGACGACTCCGCGCCGTACCAGGTCTTCCACGACACGAGCCGCTACCCGACCGGCACGCCGCTGCAGTACCGCGCGGTCGTGCTCGACAACGGCCGGCACACGCGGCTCAGCGCGACGCGGTCGACCGCCGTGCCGGCACCGTCGATCACCATCAGCACGCCGGCCGACGGCGGCACCGTGACCAGCATCGACCCGGTGACCATCACGGCGACCGTGGACCCGGAGCGCGCCACCCAGTCGGTGCGCTTCGAGCGGCGCGTCGCGGGTGGTGCGTGGGAGGTGCTCGGGATTGACAGCTCGTCGCCGGTGTTCTCGATCACCGACGACGTCTCGGACCTCCCGATCGGGACGGAGGTGCAGTACCGCGCTGTGCTGCTCGAGCCGGGCTTCCCGAGCGTCACCAGCGCGACCGTCACGGTGACGACGGCGGCGCCGAAGCCGGCCCGCAGCTCGGTCACGCTGGTCGGCAGCCTGCAGAGCGAGGTGGGCTGTCCCGGCGACTGGGACCCGACCTGTGTCACCAGCCGGCTGGCCTTCGACCCGACCGACGGCCAGTGGCACGGGACGTTCGCGCTGCCCGCCGGCGACTACGAGTGGAAGGTCGCCATCGACGGCTCTTGGAACGAGAACTACGGCGCGGGTGGCGCGGCCGGCGGTGGCAACATCGCGCTGAGTGTGCCGGCCGGCGGCGGGACCTACCGGTTCACCTGGAACCAGGTCACTCACGTGCCGTCGGTCACCCGCGTGTCGTAGCGCCAGGCGGCTGGGGCGACGCGTCTGCCTTCGTCAGGCCGACGCGTCGCCGCAGCGGCCGGCGCGTCGGCCCCCGCTACGCCGTCGCGTTGGCCTTCCTGCGCGTGCGCTTGGCCGGTGCCTGCGCGCGGATGCGGT
>DASQMY010000382.1:0-4567 GCA_035645255.1 Mycobacteriales bacterium | reverse complement strand
CTGGCGGCTGGGCGGCGCGGCGCAGAGTCGCGCTGACGGCACCTTCTTCGGCGAAGTACCGCTGCTCCGGGTAGGACACGAGCTTCCTCCAGTCGAGTGTCGTCCGCGATCAGTTGGCGCGACGACGGATGGGGGGCGAAGGTCTCCACGGGGTCGGTGGTCAGGAAGTCCACGATCATCCGGTTGCAGAGCTCGGGCTTCTCGACCAGCAAGCCGTGCGACGTCGCCGGTACGACGGCCAACTCACCGTGCGGGAGCGCCCGGCAGGGGGCGATCGCGTGCTCGAGGACAACCGCGTCGTCGTCGCCGACCATGACCAGCGTCCGGCAGGGATCCGCTCGAGGTCCTCAGTGTCGAGTGTGGTTCGCCATGATGTCGGGTTGCTCCTCTGTGGCTCCGGGCGGGTCCTCGATTGTGTCGATCATCCGCCGCCACCGCCCGGAACCAGGCCGATCGCCGTGCAAGTCGGTCGAACACCGGCTGAGCGTGACTCACACCGTGTCGATCTCCTCAGGCCGGACGCGATACGCCCGGGTCGTGGGTGAGCTCGTAGATGCTGCCGTCCGGTGCGCGGAAGTGGACCCACGCGTTGTCGCCGGCCTGGCCCTCCAGCAGGATCTCCACGCCGACCGCCCGCAGCTCCGCCGTCGCGGCGGCCACGTCGTCGACGAGGAAGCCGGCGACCGGGCCGGTCGTGAAGTGCGGGTTGATCCGGCTCTCCGGCCCGAACACCTCCACCTTGCTCCCGTCCGGCAGGGTCAACACCCAGAAGCCCGGCGCCACCGGATCGCTGCGCAGGCCGAGCACGTCGCGGAAGAACGCTGCTGTCTGCGCGTCGCCGCCCGTCCGGGTGCCGAGCCACGCGAGCTTGTGCACCTGCATGGCGACCCCTACCCGAGCAGCTCCACGAGCGGGAAGGACCGGCGCCGCCGCGGCGGCACGAGGAAGTTCTGCCGGTGCGTCGTGCGCAGCGCCGCGTTGATCCCGTTGTCGCGGCTGGTGATGTTGTACTCCGCGGAGCGCAGGTCGGTGCCGTCGGGGAAGACGCCGTCCATCGCGAGCCGCGCCAGGTGGAAGCGGTGACTGGCCGGGATGAACGCGACGAAGTGCATCCCGGCTGCCGCGGTCGCAGCCATCCGGTCGGCCGCCGGATCCGCCGACCAGGCGAACGGGTTGTCGATGGTGTTGAAGTCCTCGCGCAGCGGGATCGCCGTGCCGGCTCGGCGCAGCCGGCCGTAGTTGTCGGTCACGTCGCGCGCCAGCCTCGTCACCTGCTGCAGCGTCGAGTTGTGCCCGACGACCCCCGAGGCCGCATCGTCCTTGACCTGCTGCGCGGACGACACCTCCGCCGGCCCGTTGGGCAGCGTGACCGTGTCGGGTGCTGCGCTGGTCCGCGGCGAGAACATCCGGGCGACGCGCGCGTTGTAGTCGTTGCCGCCGTACCACTGCTCGAGGTCCTCGTGCAGGTGCGACAGGTGCATCGCGCAGCCACCCGCGAAGTAGCCGTTCGGGAACTGGTTGGTCACGCCGGGCAGCGTCTCGAAGCTGACGATGTTGTCCGGGCCGAGCGCCGCGGTCTGGGTGCTGGTGAACCCGAGCATGAGCTGCGCGTCGTCCGGGATGAGCTCGGCGCCGGGCACCTGCGCGGCCAGGGCGAGCTGCTTGGCGATGCTGCGCGTGCCGAACCCGCGGCCGAGGAAGCCGATCCGCTTGCTGGTCAGGTCGAACAGGTCGCCCACGTACGCCGAGCCCGCGGTGTCGTCGAACAGCGCGCGCTCGACCTTGCGCAGAATGTCCTGCGAGTTGCTGCGCAGCTTGAACACCACGTCGTTGCTCTCGAGCAGCACGTCGTCGGGGTCGCTGGGGAAGCGGATCGAGTCGAGGATCGCCAGCTGCCTGGTGCCGGTCTGCTGGGAGAGCGTCGTGTCGACCGGCAGGTACGACGAGACGGACGCCGGCAGGTAGTTCCGGAAGTACGGCAGCCCCCAGCCGACCACCATGGTCAGGCCGGCTGCGGTGGAGCTGTAGGGCTTCTCGACGGTCGCGAGCGCGCTCGCCAGCCGGCTCTGCGCCGCCTTGAGGTTGCGCACCGTCCACGAGGTGCGCGCGCGGAGCCGGGCGGTGATCACGTCGTTGTGCAGCGGCGGCACGGCGAGGGTCACGCCGTTGTCGATGATGACCTCGACGTTGTCGACGAGGTACTGCTCCTCGCGGCGGCGGACGGGGCCGGCGTAGGCGGCGTTCGGGCCGCCGGCCAGCTCGTCGAGCACCTCGTAGAACCCGCGCGCCGCGATGCTGCCGACCGAGACGGCGGTGGCTCGCTTGAGGAATGCCCGTCGTGATATCTCACCCGGTCGCTGCTCCATGGCTACCCCTTGCACTCCAGCCGGAAGTTGTCGGCGGTCGCGGTCGGCACACCGCCGGGGGAGACCGTCTGGTGCATCGTCATGTGCAGCAGGTAGTCGTCCGTGCCGGACTGGCTGACGATGGTCCACGTGTGCGTCTGCTTGTGAATCACCGGGTAGGGCGGTTCCCCGTGCCAGGTCTGCTCTTGGGTCTCGTCGCTGACGTAGCGCGTCCCGGTGGTGATGCTCAGCCCGGACAGGTGGCTGTTGAGGTGGCTGGTCACCGTGTAGCCGCCGGCCTTCGAGGACGTCGACGTCATCACGACGTGGATGTCGCCGCTGAGGTTGACGACGTCGGTCGGTGCGCACGGGTTGGTCACCGGCTTCGCCGGCACGCGGAACGTCGCGTTGACCGTGTTGGCGGCGCCGGCAGGTTGCGCGCCGGCCCCGATGAGGGTGCCGAGCACCATAGCGCCGCCGGCGGTCACGAGCGTCGTTCTGCTGGCCATGAGGCGATCTCCCTTCGGATCTCGGCGCTGTACCCGCGCGGTGGAGCGGCATTCCATCCGGAAGAGGTACAAGCGCCTTCCCAAACACGCGGTGGCATCCCCGCGACTCCGCGTGACCGCGGCCAGCGATGCGTGCGCGTCGCCCGGTGACTGACACAATGCGGGCCCGTCAGCGAGAGTGTTGTGGATGGCCGACGACCAGCCGGACCACGCGTCGTACGACGACCTGCGGGCCGTCTTCATCAACTGCACGCTGAAGCGGTCACCGGACCGCTCGCACTCGCAGGGTCTCGCCGACCTGTCGATCGCCGTGATGCGCAAGCAGGGCGTGCGCGTCGACGTGGTCCGCGCGGTCGACCACGAGATCCCGCCCGGCGTCTACCCGGACATGACCGAGCACGGCTGGGAGCGCGACGAGTGGCCGGCCATCTTCGCGCAGGTGATGGCGGCCGACATCCTGGTACTCGTCACGCCGATCTGGCTGGGCGAGAAGTCCTCGGTCTGCACCAAGGTCATCGAGCGGCTCTACGGCAACTCGGCCGAGCTCAACGACCGGGGCCAGTACGCCTACTACGGCCGGGTCGGCGGCGCGGTCATCACTGGCAACGAGGACGGCGTCAAGCACTGCGCGATGAACATGCTCTACTCGCTGCAGCACCTCGGCTTCGTGATCCCGCCGCAGGCCGACGCCGGCTGGGTCGGCGAGGCCGGGCCCGGTCCGTCCTACCTGGACGAGGGCTCGGGCGGACCGGACAACGACTTCACCAACCGCAACACGACGTTCATGACGTGGAACCTGCTGCACCTCGCCCGGCTGCTGAAGGACGCGGGCGGCGTACCGGCGCACGGCAACCAGCGGTCCGAGTGGGACGCCGGCTGCCGGTTCGACTTCGAGAATCCGGAGCACCGGTGAGGAGCCACGAGTGAGCCGGGAGACGTACCAGGTCGACCCGATCGGATCGGTCGAGTCGCCGCTGCGCGACCGCGACGCGGCGCCCCGGCAGCCCGACGAAGGTGCGCCGCCGGCGTACGTCGTCGTGCGGCCGGAGCTGGCCGAGGCGATGGCGGACCTGCGCGCCGGCGACCGGGTCGTCCTGCTGACGTGGCTGCACCAGGCCGACCGCGGCGTCCGGGCGGTGCACCCGCGCAGCGACACCAGCCGACCGCTGCAGGGCGTCTTCTCGACCCGCTCGCCGGACCGTCCCAACCCGATCGGCCTGCACGACGTGACGATCGTCGGCGTCGAGCCGGGCCGCATCGCGGTCGACGGGCTGGAGGCGGTCGACGGTACGCCGGTCGTCGACATCAAGCCGGTGCTCGGCGCGCCGCCCACCCGCTGACACCGGCTACGACCTCCCGTGCGGGAGCTTGATCACCGGGCAGACGAACGACTTCACGACGCCGGCGTCGACCGCGAGGCCGGCGGTCATCGCCGCGGCCAGCTCACCATCCGAGTCGAGTACGCCGTCGCCGTCGCGGTCACCCGCGGCAAGAGCAGCGGCGTAGCCGGACGGGAAGGCGAGCGCGTGCACCATCCAGCGGCCGCCGTTGTAGTCGCGGTCGCCCGGAGCCGCGGTCGCGACGTTGAGCTGCGCGCCACCGAAGTCGTAGATCGTGTCGAAGCTGTGCGCCGGCGCCGCGGTGTGCGACAGATCCGTCGACGTGGCGACCGTGCGGAAGAGCGTGCCGTCGACGTAGAACGCCGGTCCGGTG
>DASQMY010000381.1:0-4223 GCA_035645255.1 Mycobacteriales bacterium | reverse complement strand
TCGGCGAGCTCATCGCCGAGGCGCAGCTCATCACCAACTGGGAGGCCATGCCCGGCGAGGTCGCCCAGCTGATCCACCCGCACCCCACGATGTCCGAGGCCGTGGGCGAGGCGCACCTCGCGCTCGCCGGCAAGCCGCTGCACGTGCACTCCTGACCACGCAGGACCCGTCCACATCACGAAGGAAGGCCCCCCATGCCGGTATCGGTGACGATGCCCCGCCTCGGCGAGAGCGTGACTGAAGGAACCGTCACCCGCTGGCTCAAGAAGGAGGGCGACCAGGTGACGGCCGACGAGCCGCTCCTGGAGGTCTCCACCGACAAGGTGGACACCGAGATCCCGGCGCCGGCGTCCGGCGTGCTCCAGTCGATCAAGGTCGGCGAGGACGAGACGGTCGCGGTGGGCGCGGAGCTCGCCGTCATCGGTGACGGTGCGGCGGGTGGCGACGCCGGCGCGGGCGAGTCGGCGCAGCCGGCCGCGGAGGCACCGGACGGCCAGGGCGGTCAGGGTCCGGCCGAGGCGCAGGCGCCGGCCGCTGAGGCGCCGGCCGCGCAGGCGCAGGACGGTCAGGCGCAGGACGCGCAGGCGCAGGACGGCCAGGCGCAGACGGCGCAGCCGGCCGACGGGCAGGCGCAGGCACCCGAGCAGGAGCAGGCGGAGCGGGACGTGGCAGCCGACGCCTCGGCCGGCGGAGTCGGTGAGCCGACGGACGAGCAGCAGGCACAGCCGGCGCCGGCCCCGCAGTCAGCGCCGCAGCAGTCGTCGCCCCCCGCCCAGCCGAAGACCGCGGAACCTGAGCAGTCGCAGCAGGCCGCGGACGATGACGACGTGGCACCTGACGGCGCGGGTCCGGCGTACGTCACTCCGCTCGTGCGCCGGCTCGCGGCCGAGCACGGCGTCGAGCTGTCGGCGGTGCGGGGCACCGGTCTGGGTGGCCGCATCCGCAAGCAGGACGTGATCGACGCGGCGGACTCGGGATCGGCCGCGCCGGCGCAGCAGGCGCCGGCCCCGGCGGCCGCCGCGGCCGCCCAGCCGGCGATCACCGCGTCCGCTCCGCCGCCGCAGCGGGCCGCGGCCGCACCGGTCGGCGCGGAGTCGCCCGCGCCGTCCGCACCGGCCAGACAGCCGAGCGCGGCCGGAGCAACGGCGGCCGCGGCCACGACGCAGCTGCGCGGCAAGACCGAGAAGCTCTCCCGGCTGCGTGCGGTGATCGCGCAGCGGATGGTGGAGTCGCTGCAGGTCAGCGCCCAGCTCACCACCGTCGTCGAGGTCGACGTGACCAAGATCGCGCGGCTGCGCGACCAGGCGAAGACCACGTTCGAGGCCCGCGAGGGCGTCAAGCTGTCGTTCCTCCCGTTCTTCGCGATGGCCGCGGTGGAGGCGCTGAAGAGCCACCCGGTGGTCAACTCGAGCATCGACATGCAGGCCGGCACGGTCACCTACCACGACGGTGTGCACCTCGGCATCGCGGTCGACACTGACCGCGGGCTGCTGGTCCCGGTAATCCAGGACGCGCACGACCTCAACCTGGCGGGCATCTCGCGCAAGGTCGCCGACCTGGCCGAGCGGACGCGCAGCAACAAGGTGAGCCCGGACGAGTTGGGTGGCGGCACTTTCACGCTGACCAACACGGGCAGCCGGGGTGCGCTGTTCGACACGCCGATCCTCAACCAGCCGCAGGTCGCGATCCTCGGCACGGGTGCGGTCGTCAAGCGACCGGTCGTCGTCAGCGACCCGGCGATGGGCGAGATCGTGGCGGTGCGCTCGATGGTCTACCTGGCACTGACCTACGACCACCGGATCGTCGACGGCGCGGATGCGGCGCGGTTCCTGGTGACCGTGAAGGACCGGCTCGAGGAAGGCCGGTTCGAGGCCTCGCTGGGTCTCGCCTAGCTGTCCGGCCGGCTGGCACAGACGTCGGTCTGTGCGGCCGGCTGGGTGCCCATCGCGCGGGTCGGCTGCCGCGACTTCATCAGGTACATGTTGTGGTCGGCGGCGCCCAGCACGGTGGCCGGGTCTTGCCCGGTCTCCAGGATCGCGACGCCGATCGACATGCCGACCGTCACGACGACCGGGCCGGGGAGCATCATCGGCTGACCCATGGCCCGCATCAGCCGGCGGGCGAGCGCGTCGAAGTCCGAGTTGGGGTCGGGCGGTACGACGATGACGAACTCGTCACCGCCGAGGCGGGCGACGAAGTCCTCGCCGCGCACGGTCCGCTTGAGCCGGCGCGCGACCTGGACGAGGACAGCATCGCCGCTCGCGTGCCCGAACGTGTCGTTGACGGCCTTGAAGCCGTTGAGGTCGCAGAAGACGACGGACGCTCCGCTGCCCGCCATGCCGGCGAGCTGCTCGAGCAGGCCGGCCCGGTTGGGCAGGCCGGTGAGCTCGTCGGTGATGGCCCGGCTGCGCAGGACCTCGAACTCGCTGCGCGCGGCTGTGACGTCGACGCCGATGCAGGCGAGCACGGTCGGGTCCTCGGCGACGACGCTGATCGACCAGGCGACCGACCTGGGGCTGGTGTCGGGCCCGACAGCGAGGCCGCGCTCGCAGGAGGTCGCGGCGCGGCTGCGCAACGCGACGCGGAGCTCGGTGCGGAAGTCGATGGCGTCGCGCGGGACGACGAGCGCCTCGGCGTTCTGACCGATGAACGAACCGGCGTCCCGGCCCAGCGCGGCGGCGATCGTCGGGTTGACCTGGAGCAGGCGGCCGGTCTCGCCGACCAGGGCAACCATCGCCTGGGTACGCGCAATGATCGCCTCGGCGACGGCCGACATGTCGAGCACTGCTGCTCCCACCCGGCACCCACCTGACTGACCAACCGCGGCAAGCTGCCGCGGATGGTCTATCGGCGGGAACCACGCGGAACTGAGCCAGGGATCGTCCGACCGCGCGGGCCGCCGGTCACTCCGCCGCGGCGATCGCCCGGATCCGCCACCGGGCACCGTCTCGCAGCAGCGTCAGCGACCACCGGACGGCTGCGCGGCCCGGGTACCGCTCGAGCACCGAGCCACGCTCGTCCAGCCGTCGGTACGCCGGAAGCACGTCGGTGAGAACGAGCGTCACCCGGTCGGGCGTCTCCGCGCCCACGCGCAGCGCGGTGTGGCGCGGCCGCAGACCGACCACCCGCTCCCCTGCCGCGGCCAGCGCCGCGACCCGGTCGTGCTCCAAGCGGAAGGCCGCCCCCGGCGCGTAGACGGCCGTCAGCAGCTCGGGGTCGGCGGAGGCGTAGGCGGCTGCCCGCCGACGGTCCAGCTCGGCCAGGACCGCAAGCCACCGGGCGGACCGCGCGGACCGCGCCGCGCCGGCTGCGCGCGGAGTCCTGGCCGCCGGTCGCGGCGCGGCTGCCGGCGGACGTGCGTGCGCCAGGCCCCGGCGGGCGGCGGGGGCCGACGGCGAGAGCGCCGGCGCGACCGGCGCCGCCGGCGGTACCGACGCTGCCGCCGGCGGTGGGCCGCCCGCCCGCCCGGTGGCCTCGGTGACTGGTGACAGGTCGGCAGCAGCGCCGGGCTCGGCCGGCGGGCCGGCCCAGCCGCGCCGGGCGATCGCCGCGCCCGAGCCGCCGAGCAGGGCGGCCACCGCGAGCAGCACGGCGATCCGGACGCCGCGCTGGAGCGGCCAGCGGCCGAGGCGGCGCGCGCCGGCCCAGCGCGGCGTACGGGTCACCTGCGGAGCCGGCCGCGGGCGCGGCGGGCCGAAGTCGCGCGTCGGCCGCGCCGGAGCGTTGACCGGCACCGGCACCAGCCTGGGCAGCATCGGCACAGGTTCGGCCACGGCGACCGCGCGCAGCGCGGCCGCGAGTTCCGCCGCACCCGAGTAGCGGCCCTCTCGGCGCCGGGCCAGCGCGGTCTCGATGACCGCGCAGAGCGCGGCCGGCGCGTCGGGCGCGAGGCGCTCCAGCGGCGTGCGGCCGCTGCCCCGCCAGCGCTTCCCAGCAGATGACTCCCAGTGCGTAGATGTCGGCCCGCGCATCCGGGACGGCGCCGTCGGCCAGCTCCGGGTCGAGGTAGTCGGCCGTGCCCGCGAGTGCGGCACGGCCGCGCAGCGGACCGGTCAGCGCCGCCAGCCCGAAGTCCGCGAGCAGCGGCCGCCCGTCGCTGGTGAACAGCACGTTGGCCGGGCTGACGTCCGCGTGCACGACACCGCGGCCGTGCGCGTAGGCCAAGGCGTCGGCCAGCGGGGCCGCCAGCTGAACCAGCTGCCCCGCTGTCAGCCGGCGCTGAC
>DASQMY010000380.1:0-3203 GCA_035645255.1 Mycobacteriales bacterium | reverse complement strand
GGTGAAGGTCGATACCGGGGGCTCCAGCCAGCTCGTCTCCGGCCTGCTGCTCGCGGCTCCGTACTTCGACGCCGGCGCCGAGGTGCGGACGGCCGGGGCGCTGCCGAGCGCGCCGCACGTCGCGATGACCGTGCAGATGATGCGCCGCGCCGGCGCGACCGTGGACGACGACGAGCCTGGCCGCTGGCGGGTCGAGCCCGCCGCCTACCGCGCGGTGGACGTGGACATCGAGCCGGAGGTCGCCGCGGCGTCCTACTTCCTCGCCGGCGCCGCGATCACCGGCGGCTCCGTCACGATCGCCGGCTGGGTACGCGACGGTGTGCAACCCGCGGAGCGGTGGCTCGACGTGTTCCGATCGATGGGAGCGACCACCTCGTACGGCGACGACGGACTTACGCTGCACGGGCCGGGCACGCTCGACCCGGTCGACGCCGACCTGCGCGACATCAGCGAGATCGTGCCCACCGTCGCGATCCTCGCGGCGGTCGCGTCAGGTCCCAGCCGGATCCGCGGCATCGAGCACATGCGCGGCCACGAGACCGACCGGCTCGCCGCTCTCGCCGCCGAGCTGACCCGCGTCGGCGCCGACGCGACCGAGACGGAGGACGGCCTGCTGATCCGGCCCCGGCCGCTGCGCGCGCTCGACGTCTGGCAGACCTACGCCGACCACCGGATGGCGATGAGCGCGGCGGTCCTCGGCCTGGTGGTGCCTGGCCTGCGGATCGCGGACATGGCCTGCACCGCCAAGACGATCCCCGACTTCACCGAGCGGTGGACCGCACTGGTGTCCGCCGCCTGATGGCCAGGCGCGACCTCGACGAGGACGACATCCGCGTCAAGCGGGCGGGACCGTCCCGGCGGCGCACCCGCGACCAGCCCAAGCACGAGTCCGCCGAGCCCGGCTTCGTCGTCGCGGTGGACCGCGGCCGCTTCACCTGCCAGGTCGACGGTCGACAGGTCGTCGCGATGCGCGCCGGGCCGATGCGCCGGACGTCCGTCGTCGTCGGCGACGCGGTGGACGTGGTCGGCGACACGAGCGGCGCGGTCGACGCGCTGGCCCGCATCGTCCGGGTCGGCCCGCGGACGTCGGTGCTGCGGCGTACCGCGGACGACACCGACCCGACCGAGCGGATCGTCGTCGCCAACGCTGACCAGCTCGTCATCGTCATGGCGGTGGCCGACCCGCCGCCCGTCCCCCGGCTGATCGACCGGTGCCTGGTCGCCGCCTACGACGGCGACCTCGACCCGGTGCTCTGTCTCACCAAGCACGACCTCGGTGACGCGGCCGACGTCGTGACGGCGTACCGGCCGCTCGGGCTGCGCACGGTGCGCGTGTCGCGAGCCGAGGGCGACGACGGGTTCGCGGAGCTGCGCGGCGTGCTGACCGGCCGGACCAGCGTGCTCTTCGGGCAGTCCGGCGTCGGGAAGTCGACCCTCGTCAACCGGCTGGTGCCGGGTGCGACCCGAGCGACCGGCGCCGTGACCGCGCTCGGCAAGGGCAGCCACACGTCGTCGTCGGTGATCGCCCTGCCGCTGCCCGACGGCGGGTGGGTGATCGACACGCCTGGCGTCCGGTCGTTCGGGCTCGGTCACGTGACGCCGGAGACGCTGCTGCAGGCGTTCCCCGAGCTGCAGCCGGGCACCGTCGACTGCCTGCCCGGGTGCGACCACCTCACCGACGACTTCTGCGGCCTCGACAAGCTCGTCGCCGCCGGGTTGGCGCCGCCGGAGCGGCTCGCGTCGTACCGCCGGCTGCTCACCTCACGCGAGGGCGAGGGCGAGGAGGCCCCGGGTCAGTCCAGCGAGACGGTCCCGCCACTGCGCCAGTAGACCCCCGACTCGCGGGAGAGCAGTCCGGCGTCGATGAGGTAGCGCCGCAGCGTGACGTAGTCGTCGTGGAACGCCCGGAGCAGCGTGTCCACCTCGCGCTCCGCGTAGCGGACACCCGGCTCGAACACGCGAACGATGTGGTCGAGGACGACCAGCCGCTTCGCGTGCGCCGCAGGGATGGACAGCAGCGCACCGTCGGCGAAGAACCGCCGCAGGATCTGCTCGGCGCCCGGGTCCGCCGCGCCATGCTGCTCGACCGGTCGCTCCGGCGTCGCCGCGCGGGCGACGTCGCGGATCTCCTCCGTGCGCAGCCGGTAGGTCTCGCCGGTCAGATCCACCAGGTCCCGGTCGACCAGCCGGTGCGTCGCCTTGTACGCGCGCCGGCGCTCCAGCCCGGTCCGCTGCGTGATCGCCGCCAGCGTCGACGGGCCGTCCAGCGCGAGCACCCCGACCACCCGCAGCCGGTCCTCCTCGGCCAGCAGGCCGAGCACCTCCGCCGCTCGGGCGGCCGCACGGTCGTCGCTCACGTCCTCCATGATGCCCGCCGATAGGTTTGCCCGCATGGACGCCGACCTAGCGCTCGCTCTCGAGCTCGCCGACACCGCCGACGCGATCACCATGCGGCACTTCCGGTCGGTCGACCTGCGGGTGGAGTCGAAGCCGGACACCACGCCGGTGACCGAGGCCGACCGATCCGTCGAGCGGGCGATCCGCGAGCGGCTGGCAGCGGTGCGCCCGGGCGACGCGGTCGTGGGCGAGGAGTACGGCGCGCGCGGGTCGGGCGACCGGCGGTGGATCGTCGACCCGGTCGACGGGACGAAGAACTTCATCCGCGGCGTGCCGGTCTGGGCGACGCTCATCGCGCTGCAGGACCGCGGCGACGGCCTGGTAGGCGTCGTGTCGGCGCCGGCGCTGCACCGGCGGTGGTGGGCGGCGCGGGGCCACGGCGCCTTCGCGGACGGCATCCCCATCGGCGTCTCCAAGGTCGCGGCGCTCGGCAACGCCCACTTCAGCTACTCGAGCCTGACCGGCTGGGCAGCGCAGCGCCGGCTCGCCGGTTTCCTGGAGCTCGCCGACACCGTGTGGCGCACGCGCGGCTTCGGCGACTTCTGGTCGCACATGCTCGTCGCCGAGGGCGGCGCCGACATCGCGGCCGAGCCTGAGGTGTCGCTCTGGGACCTCGCGGCGCTGCAGGTCGTCGTCGAGGAGGCCGGCGGCCGGTTCACCGACCTGGCCGGCAACCCGACGAGCGAAGGCGGCAGCGCCGTCTCGTCCAACGGCCTGCTGCACGACGAGGTGCTGCGGCTGCTCGAGCCGCGACCATCGGCGGGCAGGGCGGGCTGACCGCTGCTAGCGTTGTCGCCGCCTCAGTC
>DASQMY010000379.1:0-10097 GCA_035645255.1 Mycobacteriales bacterium | reverse complement strand
GGAGCGTGACCCGGACGACGGGCTGCAGGAGACGTCGGGCGACGCGATCGCGCAGGAGTTCGAGCGCTACCTGCGCCGCCGCGGCCAGCAGAGTGGCCCGGGCGAGTAGTGCCGGCCGCCTCGGCTAGGTGACCGTGAGCGTCGTCTTGGTCGACACCGCGCCGTAGCGGTCGACGTTCGTCGGCAGGTACACGCGCAGCTGGTAGCTGCCGGGCGAGCCGAGCCGGAGGCTGACGGAGTACGCCTCCGACGACCCCATCACGATGGTGCCGACGTTGGTCCAGGTCACGCCGGTCCAGTGCTGGATGTACGCCGTGGCGCCCTTGCGCGCCGGCCGGATCGTGCCGCTGAGCTTGGCGGTGGAGCCGCGCACCATGGTCGTGCGGTCGAAGACCGAGGTCGCACGCGCCCGGCTGTTCTGCCCGACGACGGCACCGTTCGACGCGGTGTACGCCGGGTCGCCGGCGTACCGCCACTGGTAGTCGGCGTGCCACAGCGGCGAGTGGAGAGTCGATGCGTAGCCGCCGGTGAGGGTTGGCACGTTGCGCACGTGGCTCCACGCGGTCGTGCCGCGCTTGCGCATCCACAGCGACACGGACTGCCCGACGATGCCGGTCGTGCCGGTCACCAGGCGTGTCCGCAGCGTCGCGTTGGTCGGGTAGGTCACCGTGCTCGCCGACGTGCTGCTGGCGGTCAGCGCGGTCGCCCGGCGGGTGGCGGCGGCGGCCCGTCGGGTCAGCGTCACGCCGGTCGAGGTCGGGGACGAGACCGTGATGAAGAAGCCCTCCGGCGCCTGCCAGGTCGCGCCGTTCGGCAGGACCGGCGACGACCAGTTGTTGTCCGGGGTCATGTCGAGCAGTCCGACGTGGTCCGCGACGATGTTGCGGTCGACCAGGTGGACGAGCACGCCGCCGGTCGCGCCGGTGCCGAGCGTCGCGTCCTTGTTGATCTTCGTCCGGTACTCGAACCAGTACTTGCGGGCGCCGACCGTCACGTAGGCGGCGACCGGGCTGGTCCCGCCGATCGTCGCGGACGGCGCGAGGCGGACCGACGAGCCGGTGGCGCTGAGCGGGACCGCCCTGGTGTCGAGCCAGCCGAGCTGCGCCTTGTGCGCCGCGTGGAAGTGCGTGCTGGCGCCCTTGCCCATCGGGTCGTGCAGGTCGCCGTACTCGCCCGCGAGGCCGGCGGGGACGCTGCACGTGCCACCCGCCGCCCCGCTGGTGCACGTGAAGGTCTGGGCGTGCGAGAGGCCGTAGTTGTGGCCCTGCTCGTGCGCGGTCACCGCGGCGGTCATGTAGCCGTTGATGACCGAGATGTTGCCGCCGATCAGTGCGCTGCCGGCCACCCCGGCGCAGTTCGCCCAGTCGTCCGCGTCCGCCTTGGTGATGTAGACGAGCGTGCGCTGGTACTTCGAGAGGTCGTACGCCGCGTCCGCTGCGGCCCGCGCCGACGACGCCAGCTGGGTCACCCCGGTGACGCCGCAGACGCTCGACGTCGGCCTCGGCACGACGAGCCACGGCGTTACGGTGCCGGTGTGCGCGAGCTTTCCGTAGGAGACCTCGGACCACCAGGCGCGTCCGGCGCCGAACAGCACGGAGCTCGCCGCGGCGGGCGTGACGGTGTCCGGCGCGCCCCAGCGGGCGAGGATGGCGAGCGTCCGCGTCGTACCGGTGGAGCTGTTCGCCGGGCTGAACGAGGTCGTCGTCGTGGTGGCGCCGCCGAGCGCCTCGAGGCGTCCGGTGCTGAGGTCGGACGTCGTCCGGCCGCCGCGGGCCCGGACCCGGGTCCCCGGCTCGGCGCCGGCGCGGTCGGACACCGACAGCGGCAGGACGCGGCCGTCGTCGGTGACCAGCGCGTGCTGCTCGCGGCCGTGCTCGGCCGAGCCGGGCGTGTTGTCGACGGAGAGCACCTGGTAGGTGCCGACGACGTCAGGCGTCGGTGCGGCCGTGGTGGCCCTCGCGCTCGGCACGGCCAGGACGGCGCTGAGCGCTGCTGCCAGGAGTGCCGTCCGTGGGCGGGGGCGCATGAGGTTCCGCTTCGTCGACGAGTGTCGAGTCAGATATCGACCTGCTGCACCCCGCCAATGGACCCCCGGGAGGGTGACGAGGCGTTACGCCGAACAGCGCAACCGCGGCGCACGCGCCGGTTCGGCACCGTTGTCCGCGCAAAGCCGCGAAGAACGGTGCCGAAACCCGGTCAGGCTGCCGGCCAGCGGGCTAGAGGATCACGCCGAGGAGCGCGTTGACCGCCTGCTTCATCTGCCTGCCGCTTCCGGCGGCGGGCCCGCCGACCCGCGTGGTCTCGGCGGCCCAGCGGTCGACCGCGGCGAGCGCTCGCGGGGCGTCGAGGTCGTCGGCCAGCGCGGCGCGGATCGACTCGATCACCGGCTCGGCCGGCTGCGCGGCCGGTGCGCCGACCGCCGCCCGCCACTGAGCGAGGCGGTCGAGGCCGGCGGTCAGGTCGGCGTCGGTCCAGGTCCAGTCGTGCCGGTAGTGGTGCGCGAGCAGCGCCAGCCGGATGGCTGCCGCGTCGTGCTCGGCGCGCAGGGCGCGCACGAAGACCAGGTTGCCGAGCGACTTGCTCATCTTCTCGCCGTTCAGGCCCACCATCCCGGTGTGCACGTAGGCGCGGGCGAACGGCCACCGGCCGGTTGCCGCCTCGGTCTCCGCCGAGCACATCTCGTGGTGCGGGAAGGCGAGGTCGGAGCCGCCGCCCTGGATGTCGATCGGCGCGCCGAGCGTGCTCAGCGCGATAGCGGCGCACTCGACGTGCCAGCCGGGCCGGCCCGGTCCCCACGGCGACTCCCAGCCCGGCTCGCCCGGCCGCTGCGCCCACCAGAGCAGCGGGTCGAGCGGGTCCTTCTTGCCGGGCCGGTCGGGGTCGCCGCCGCGCTCGCCGGACAGCGCCCGCATCGTCTCGGCGTCGAGCCCCGCGACGCTGCCGAAGCGCTCCGCGGACGCGACCGAGAAGTAGACGTCGCGGTCGACGTCGTACGCCGCGCCGGCGTCGCGCAGCCGGGCGATCAGGTCGACGATCGACTTCATCGACTCGACGGCGCCGAGGTAGTGCGTCGGCGCCAGGACGTTGAGCGCGGCCAGGTCGGCGCGGAAGAGCGTCGTCTCGCGCCGGCCGAGCGCCGCCCAGTCCTCGCCGGTCTCCCCCGCACGCTTGAGGATGTCGTCGTCGATGTCGGTGACGTTCTGCACGTAGGCCGTGCGGTGACCGCCGTCCAGCAGCACCCGGTGGACGAGGTCGTAGGTCAGGTAGGTCGCGGCGTGGCCGAGGTGCGTGGCGTCGTACGGCGTGATGCCGCAGACGTACATCGTGGCGGTCTCGCCCGGCGAGACCGGGCGCAGCTCGCGGGTCGCGCTGTCCCAGACGCGCAGCGGAACCGGGGTGCCGGGGATCTCCGGCGGCGGGGCGGCGTACCAGGACTGCATGCGGCCCAGCCTAATCCCCGCCGCACCGGCGAGCGCGCGGGCTTGCGACCGGCTGGCGGTCCGCTTGCTAGAACGGCGGCCATGGGATCGCGGGCCAGTCGGGGCTGGGGTAGGGGAAGCAGCCGGCGGCGAGCAGCGCGTCGACACGGGCTACGGTGCCCTCGACCTCGTCCGGCGCGAGCAGCGCCTGCAGATCGGCGCAGAGCTGTCCGGCGAGCTGCGCGCGGAGGTCGGACAGGACGAACAGCTCGTCATCGTCGAGCCGCTCGCCGCGCCAGCCCCACAGCACCGTGCGCAGCTTCGGCTCGACCGAGAAGCAGACGCCGTGGTCGACGCCGTACACATGGCCGTCGGGGAGCGGCAGCAGGTGGCCGCCCTTGCGGTCGGCGTTGTTGACGACCGCGTCGAACAGCGCCATCCGGCGCAGCGCAGGCTGGCGGGACCGGACCAGACCGGCCAGGTCGACCGACTCGTCGACGTCGATCCACAGCTGCACCATGCCGGGGCCGACCGGCCCGTCGCGTAGCACCGTCGGCGGCACGATCGACCAGCCGGTCGCCTCGGACACCCGGTACGCCGCCACCTCGCGGTAGGCGAGCGTGCCGTCCGGGAAGTCCCAGAGCGGACGCTCGCCGCGGATCGGCTTGTAGACGCAGGCCGCCGTCAGCTCCGCGTCGGAGATCGCGCAGTAGAGCGTGGCGTTCGACGCGTCGACGAGCCGGCCCTCGATCGCTATGTCACCGGTCCGCAGCAGCCCCAGCGCGCGTTCGGCGACGACCGCAGCCGGCTCCGGAGCGGCGTCTGGCGTCATGGGCACATTGTCAGTGGTGGTGGCCGTTCTGGCGCGGGCAGATGTGGCCCTGCGGGTCGAGCGGCTGGCCGCACAGCGGGCACGGCGGGCGGCCGGCCGCGACGACGCGCAGCGCCCGCTTGACGAACGCGCGGCCGTGCGCCCCGGAGATGCGCACCCGCAGGATGTCGGGCCCGTCGTCCTCGCCCGGTTCCGGGTCGCCGTCGGACTGCTCGTCGTCGGTCGCCGCGTGCGCCTCAACGACGACCACCGAGTCGTCGGCGTCCCAGGCGAGCGCCATCGTGCCGACGCGGAACTCCTCCATGATCGGCTGGTCGAGCGGCCGGACGTCCTCGAGCTCCGACGGTACGACGACCGGGACGTCGGTCCCCCGGCGGCGGACCTCGTCGAGCAGCTCCTCGAGCCGCTCGGCGAGCACCTGCACCTGCACCTTCTCCAGCGCCACGCTGACGACCCGGGCGCCCTCCTTGGCCTGCAGGAAGAAGGTGCGCTCACCGGGCTGGCCGACGGTGCCGACGACGAAGCGGTCCGGCGGGTCGAACGAGAAGATCTGACGGGGCAACGACTGCTCCAGTGGTCGAGGTCGGGGCGAAGCCTACGCGGCGCCGCCGGCGCCGCCGCCGACGACCGCGTCGGACGAGCGCCGGGCGCGGCGCTTGCGCTTGGGCGGCAGCAGGTCGCCGACGTCGCCGCCGACGTCGTTGAGCCGGACGACGAAGGCGCGCAGCTCGGCGTACCGGATGACCGTCAGCGAGCACGGGTCGACCTGGATGCGCTGGAAGAGGTCGAGGTGCACCCCGAGCGCGTCGCCGACGATCGCCTTGATGATGTCGCCGTGGCTGACCACCGCAAAGGTGGCGTCGTCGCCGAGCCGGTCGTTCCAGTCGCGGACGGCGTCGACCGCGCGCGCCGACATGCCGCGCAGCGACTCGCCCCCAGGGAAGGTCACCGCCGACGGGTGCGCCTGCACCTGCCGCCACAGCGGGTCCTTGGCCAGCTTCTTGATCTCGCCGCCGGTCCACTCGCCGTAGTCCGCCTCCAGCAGCCGCTCGTCGACGGTGGGATCGATGTCGCGGCCGGCGGTGATCGCGGCGGCGGTCTGCGCGCAGCGGTCGAGCGGCGACGTCACCACGGCGGCGAGCGGCACCGGCGCGAGGCGGGACGCGACCGCCGCCGCCTGCGCATGGCCGCGCTCGTCGAGGTGCAGCCCGGGGGTACGCCCGGCGAGGATCGGCCCGGTCAGCGCGGTGAGCCCGTGCCGGATGAGCAGCAGGGTCGGCATGGCTAGATCGTGCCTGATCGGGCGTTGGTCGCGATCAGCGCGACCACGAGTGCCGCCACCGCGAGCCGGTAGACCGCGAAGACGCCGTAGCCGCGCTTGCGCACCATCGTGAGCACCGCCCACACGGCGGCCAGCCCGCTGATTGCCGAGCAGGCGATGCCGACCGCGAGCTGCGAGCCGCCGACGCCGCTGCTCCCCTCCAGCTCGAGCGTCGAGAAGATCAGCGCGCCGAGGATGATCGGCAGGCTCATCAGGAACGAGAACCGCGCCGCCGCGTCCCGGTCGAGCCCCAGCAGCCGGCCCGCGGTGATGGTGCCGCCGGAGCGCGAGACACCCGGCGCGAGGGCCAGCGCCTGGCCGGCGCCCATGGCGATCGCCTGCCGCGCCGACATCTCCCGGTACGGCGTGCGCTGCGGCGCGAGCCGGTCGACGGCGTACAGGATGACCCCGAACACCGCGAGCAGCACCGCGATCTGCCAGGGGTGCCCGAGACTCTCGCTGATGGTGTCCTCGAGCAGCGCGCCGAGCACCGCCGCCGGGATGGTCGACAGGACCAGGAACCAGGCGAGCCGCTCTTCGGGCGTCCGCACCGCGCGGGCCCGCACGCTGGCGAACCAGGCGCGGATCAGCGTCCACAGGTCGCGCCGCAGGTAGGCGGCCGCGCCGACGAACGTGCCGAGGTGCAGTGCGACGTCGAAGAACTTGTTGCCCTCCTTGGCGCAGTAGATCTCGTCCCACCCGAACGCCCAAGGCACCAGGATCAGGTGGCCGGACGAGCTGATCGGGATGAACTCGGACAGCCCCTGCGTCAGGCCGAGCACGGCTGCCTGGAAGGTCGAGACGTGCAGGACGGCGTCGGCCGCGCAGCTCACGCCCCCACCCCGGCGCGGTCGAGCGCGTCGGCGCAGGCGCGGACCTGCGCGACCCGCTCCGCCAGGCTCGCCCCGAAGCAGGCGACCGACAGCGTGGTGACCCCGGCGGCCGCGAACTCCTGCATCCGGTCGGCGACGCGATCGGCCGGCCCGATCAGCGACGTCTCGTCGATCAGCTCGAACGGCACCGCCGCCATCGCGCCGACGTAGTCCTTGGCCAGGTAGCGGTCCTGGATCGTCGTGGCCGCCTCGTCGTGGCCGTAGCGGCGGGCCAGCGCGTTGTAGAAGTTCTTGTCGCGCGACCCCATGCCGCCGATGTACAGCGCGGCGTAGGCGCGGACCGGGTCGGCGGCGGCCCGGACGTCGTCGCCGATGCACAGTGGCACCGTCGGCGCGACGTCGAAGCCCGTCAGGTCCTTGCCGGCCTTCGCGCGGCCGGCCTCGACGGCGCCGAGGATCTCGCCGGCGTGCTCGGTGGAGAAAAAGACCGGCAGCACGCCGTCGGCTATCTCACCGGCCAGCTGCAGGTTCTTGGGGCCGATGGCGGCCAGGTAGACCGGGATTCGCTCGCGGACCGGGTGCACGGTCAGCTTGAGCGCCTTGCCCGGGCCACCCGGCAGCGGCAGCGTGAAGTGCTCGCCGGCGTACGCGACGCGGTCGCGGCGCAGTGCCATCCGCACGATGTCGACGTACTCGCGGGTGCGGCCGAGCGGCGCGTCGTACCGGACGCCGTGCCAGCCCTCGGACACCTGCGGGCCGGACAGCCCAAGCCCGAGGCGGAACCGCCCGCCGGAGAGCGAGTCCAGCGTCGCGGCCGTCATGGCGGTCATCGCCGGCGACCGCGCGGGGAGCTGGAAGACCGCGGACCCGACGTCGATGCGCTCGGTCTGCGCGGCCACCCAGGACAGGACCGTCGCGGCGTCCGAGCCGTAGGCCTCGGCCGCCCACACGACAGCGAAGCCGAGCCGGTCGGCCTCCTGCGCGAGCGCGAGCGCCTCCGCGTCCTGGCCGGCGCCCCAGTAGCCGAGGTTGAGTCCGAGCCGCACCGAGCGACCTCCAGTGTGTCGAGTGCGGGCAGCCTACCGGCCGGCGCGTCGACTACCCTGGCGCGGTGTTCGTCTTCTACGGCGCCGACGGGCCGTGGGGTGCGGGGCTCTCGATCGTCGCGGCGGTCGGCGTCGGCCTGGTGATCTGGGGCTGCGTCGATGCCTACAGCCGGCCGGAGTGGGCGTGGTTCCGCTCGGCGCAGAACCGCGGCCTGTGCCTGTCACTGATGGCCGCCGGCGTGGTGATCCACGGGCTGGTCGGCGCGATCGCGGCGATCTGGTACCTCGCCGCGGTGCGGCCGCGGGTCGCCGCGGCCGAGGCCGCCGGCCCGCCTCCGTTCCCGTACGGCGTGCGCGCGGAAGACCTGCAGCCGCCGGTGCCCGGCACCGGCTACGAGCCCCCGCCACCGCCGGACTCGCCGCGTCCCTGGTAGCCGACCGGCGGCAGCCCTGGGCGGTGCAGCCGCGCGTGCACCGCGACGTCGACCCACCGCCCGTGCTTCCAGCCGACCTCGCGCTGCACCCCCACCGGCTCGAAGCCGAGGAGCTCGTGGAGTCGTTCCGACGCCGCGTTGGGTGTCGCGATGAACGCGAGGACGCAGTGGTGCTCGGCGTGGTCCGCGAGCCGGACCAGCTCGGTGAGCAGCGCCCGGCCGACGCCGCTGCCCTGCGCGCCCGGGTCGACGTACACCGAGTCCTCGACGGTGTAGCGGTAGCCGGCTCGCGGCTTGTACGCCGACAGCGACCCGAACCCGACGACCGAGCCGTCGATCTCGGCGACGAGGAACGGGTGGCGGCCGGCGTCGCGACGCCGGATGAGCCCGCGCTGATCGGCGACCGACCGGAGCTCGGTGTCGAAGGTCGCGGTCGACCCGGTCACCTCGCGGTTGTAGATCGCCGCCACCGCGCCGGCGTCCCCCGGCGTGGCAGCGCGGACGATCACCATCAGCGCACCGTATCCGGCGCCGGTTAGGACGAGGCGATGAACCGGTCGAGCACCCGTACGCCGAACTCGAGCGCGTCGAGCGGGACCCGCTCGTCGACGCCGTGGAACATGCCGGAGAAGTCCAGCTCTGGTGGCAGCCGCAGCGGTGAGAACCCGAAGCACCGGATGCCGAGCGGCACGAAGCTCTTGGCGTCCGTGCCGCCGGAGAGCGTGTAGGGCACCGGCCGCGCACCCGGGTCCTCCGCCTTCAGCGCACCGGCCATCGCGTCGACCAGCGCGCCGTCGAACGACGTCTCGATCGCCACGTCGTAGTTGAAGTAGTCGCGCTTGATGTCCGGCCCGAGGATGTCGTCGAGCTCGGTCTCGAACTCCTTCTCGAAGCCGGGCAGGAACCGCCCGTCGACCGTCGCAGTCGCCGTCTGCGGCAGCACGTTGACCTTGTAGCCGGCTTCGAGCATCGACGGGTTGGCGGTGTTGCGGATCGTCGCGCCGATCATCCGGGCGAGCGGGCCGAGCTTGCTGATCGTGGCCTCGATGTCGTCCGGGTCGAGCTCGATGCCGAGCGCGTCGCTGAGCTCGTCGAGGAAGATCCGCACGGTCGGCGTAATGTGGACGGGCAGCCTGGTGCGACCGAGCCGGGCGACCGCCTCGCAGAGCGCGGTGACCGCATTGTCGTCGTTGATCATGCTCCCGTGCCCCGCGCGGCCGGTCGCGGTGAGCCGCATCCAGGCCATGCCCTTCTGGGCCGTCTCGATCAGGTAGAGGCGCAGGTCGCTGCTGACAGAGACGCTGAAGCCGCCGACCTCGCCGATCGCCTCGGTGCAGCCCTCCAGCAGGTGGCGGTGGTCGCTGGCGAGGACCTTCGCGCCCTGGTAGCCGCCGGCCTCCTCGTCCGCGACGAAGGCGAGGACGACGTCGCGCGGCGGCTGGCGCCCCTCCCGCCGGTAGGCGCGCGCGGTCGCGAGCGTCATCGCGACCATGTCCTTCATGTCGACGGCGCCGCGGCCCCACAAGCAGCCGTCCTTGATCTCGCCGCCGAACGGGTCGACCTGCCAGTCCGCCGCGTCGGCCGGCACGACGTCGAGATGCCCGTGGATCAGCAGCGCGTCCCGGCTCGGGTCGGCACCCGCCAGCCGGGCGACGACGCTGGTCCGCCCGCGGGCCGCCTCGAAGACGGTGGTGGTGAGACCGACCTCCTCGAGCTTCTCGGCGACGTACTCCGCGGCCGGGCGCTCGGACTTGCCGGGGTTGGACGTGTCGAACCGGATCAGGTCACGGCACAGGTCTACGACCTCGGTCACAGCGGCTCCTTCGTCCGTCGACGCTCCGCCCATCCTGCCTCACCGGCCGGTGGCGGGCATCCGCGTCGTGCAGACTCCTTGCGTGTCGACACGGCGACCTCCCTCACCCCGGCGCGCGTCGCTGCTGCTGCGTCGACGGGCCCTGTCCGAGCGGCTCGAGGAGAGCCAGTTCGTCGTGCCCGCGGTGCTGGTCGCGGCGGCCGGTCGTACTCGCCGAGGCGCTCACCCGGCTGGACCGCGCGCTCGGCCCGGAGGAGCGCCGTTCGTGCTCCGCTCGTCGGTCGACAGCGCGCGCAGCCTGCTCGGCACGATCGCCGGCGCGACGATCAGCGTCGCGGCGCTGGTCTTCTCGGTGACCGTGCTGTCCGTGCAGCTGGCGTCGGCGCAGTTCTCGCCGCG
>DASQMY010000378.1:0-3931 GCA_035645255.1 Mycobacteriales bacterium | reverse complement strand
ACGACGACGGCCAGCGTGGCCGCCAGCGAGTCCCGCGGGCGCGTCGCGTCAGCCCGGCGTACGGCCGCGGCCGTCGCCCGGGCGACGAACACCGCGGCGACCAGCGTGAGCCCCAGCGGCGCGAGGACGAGCCGGCCGCCGCGCAGGTCCATGGGCGTGCGGTGGGCCGTCAGCCACAGCCGCGCCGCGGCCCGCAGGATCGCGGCGACGCTGCCCGTCGAGTGGCCGTCGGTCGCCCAGCCGAGGAGTACGAGCGACAACGCCGTGACCAGTCCGAAGGCAGCGGCGCCGAGCGCGTTGGTGACACCGGTGATCACGACCGCGCTCCGTCGTACCCGGCCGTGCACGGGCGCCGGCGCCGGCGGGCGGGCGATCGTCTCGGTCACTGCGGGCTTCCTGGGTCGTGGGCGGAGTTTCGTCGACTCTCGCACGGCGTCCACGCCCCGCCGGGGCGGCACGCCGCGACCGCCGGACAAACGCGCGCGGCGCCGACCCGACCGGTGGACAGCCGACCCCGCCGCAGCCGGATCGGCGACAAGCGAACGGCCGGTCCGCACGAGGCGGACCGGCCGGATCGCGACGTGTTGGCGCTAGGCGTTCGGCGGCGGCGGCTGGTTGGGGTCGCGCTGCGCCGAGCCGTAGCCGGGCTGCGCACCCTCGGCGTACCCGGCGCTGGTCTGGCCGGTGTCGTCGTAGCTCGGGGCAGCCGGCGGGGCGGCGTAGCCGGGGTGCGCCTGGGGTGCGGCGTAGCCGGGGTCGACCTGGGGGGCGGCGTAACCGGCGGGCGGCGCCGGCGGCGGCGCGTAGCCGGCGGGCGGCGCGGGCGGCGGCGCGTAGCCGGCGGGCGGACCCGCGTAGCCGGCCTGGCCACCGTCGACCGGACCGGCGCCGGCGGTCGCTGGTCGGCTGGGCATCCTGCTCTTGTCGACAGCCATCTGCTCGCCGGACGCCTTGAAGAGCCGCCACGCGAAGAACGCCTGTGCGATCGCCGCGAGCAGTGCGATGAAGACCCCGAACTTCGGACCGACGCTGATCGGGCCGACGCTCTCCCGCTCGAACGTCACCAGGCGGAGCAGGATGAACACGGCGCCGACACCGGCGAGGACGAGCGCCAGCAGGTTGGGACCGACCGGCATGTCCGGGGCGTTGCCCGAGCCGAACACCCGGAACGCGACCCACGCGGCGGCCGCGGTGCACAGCAGGATCGCGAGGAGGGCGAGGAACCCCGAGTCCCAGCCGCTGGCGCTCGCGTCGAAGGCGCCGGCGCCGGACGTGCCGTACCACGCGAAGAACGACGAGATCAGCACCACGGCGCCGCCGCCGATCACGCCCCAGTCGTCGTTGTTCGCTTTCTTGGGATCGAACTCGGCCACCGCATGCCTCCTGGAAGTGATCACGACGGAAATCGCATCAGCAGAGTGGCGCGGCAGCGACACAAACACAACGACCGCGGCGGGCTTTCTCGCCGCGAAACCACGCGTGCCGAATGGGCTACCGCGAGCGCATGATCTCCGCCATGACGCGCGCCGCCTCGCTCGGCGTCTTGCCGACGCGGACGCCGACCTTCTCCAGCGCCGCCTGCTTGGCGTCCGCCGTACCGGAGGAGCCGGAGACGATCGCGCCGGCGTGGCCCATCGTCTTGCCCTCGGGCGCGGTGAAGCCGGCGATGTAGCCGACGACCGGCTTGGTGACGTTGTCGGCGATGTACGCCGCCGCGCGCTCCTCGGCGTCGCCGCCGATCTCGCCGATCATCACGATGGCGTCGGTCTCGTCGTCGTCCTGGAACGCCTGCAGGCAGTCGATGTGCGTCGTGCCGATGCCGGGGTCCCCGCCGATCCCGACCGCTGTCGAGAACCCGAACTCCCGCAGCTCGTACATCATCTGGTAGGTCAGCGTCCCGCTCTTGCTGACCAGGCCGATCCGCCCGCGCGGCGTGATGTCGGCGGGGATGATGCCGAGGTTGGTGCGGCCGGGCGCGATGATGCCCGGGCAGTTGGGGCCGATGATCCGCGTCGCGTTGTCCTTGCTCGACGCGTAGGCCCAGAACGCCGTCGAGTCGTGCACCGGGATGCCCTCGGTGATGACGACCGCCAGCGCCACCGCGGCGTCGATCGCCTCGATGACTGCGGCCTTCGCGAACTTCGGCGGCACGAACACGACGACGGCGTCCGCGCCGGTCTCGGCGACCGCGTCGGCGACGGCGTTGAAGACCGGGATGCCGTCGACGTTCTGGCCGCCCTTGCCCGGGGTGACGCCGGCGACGACGTTGGTGCCGGACGCGACCATCCGCTTGGTGTGCTTGGTGCCCTCGGAGCCGGTGATGCCCTGGACCAGCACGCGGGTGCTGTCGTCGATGAAGATCGCCATGAGTGTCGGTGCCCTTTACTTCGCCGCAGCGGCGAGCTCGGCCGCGAGCTGCGCGGCGCCGTCCATGGTGTCGACCGGTCGTACGGCGGGCAGCGCCGCCGCGGAGAGGATGCGCCGGCCCTCCTCGGCGTTGTTGCCGTCGAGCCGGATGACGATCGGCTTGTCGACCTCGCCGAGCATCCCCATCGCCTGCACCACGCCGTTGGCGACCTCGTCGCACTGGGTGATGCCGCCGAAGATGTTGATGAAGACGCTCTTGACGTTGGGGTCGCCGAGCACGATCGACAGGCCGTCCGCCATCACCTGCGCGGACGCGCCGCCGCCGATGTCGAGGAAGTTGGCGGGCGCCACGCCGCCGTGCTGCTCGCCGGCGTACGCGACGACGTCGAGGGTGCTCATCACCAGGCCGGCGCCGTTGCCGATGATGCCGACCTCGCCGTCGAGCTTGACGTAGTTGAGGTCCTTGGCCTTGGCCAGCAGCTCGAGCGGGTCGCCGGGGTCCGCGTCGTCGAGCTTGTCGAGCTCGACCTGCCGGTAGAGCGCGTTGTCGTCGACCGTCACCTTGCCGTCGAGCGCGACTACGCGGCCGTCGCCGGTGAGGATCATCGGGTTGACCTCGACGAGCGTCGCATCGCTGGCGTCGAACGCCGTCCACAGCTTGGTGATGATGTCGGCGGCGCCGTCGACGGCCTGCTCGTCGAACTGCGCCTGCCGGGCGATCTGCACGGCCTGGTCGCGGTCGATGCCGGTGAGCGGGTCGATCGGGATCCTCGCGAGGGCCTCCGGCTTGGTGCGGGCGACCTCCTCGATGTCCATGCCGCCCTCGGCCGACGCCATCACGAGGTAGCTGCGGTTGGCGCGGTCGAGCAGGATCGAGACGTAGTACTCCTTGGCGATGTCGCTGGCCTCCTCCACCAGCACCTGGCGGACGGTGTGCCCCTTGATGTCCATCCCGAGGATCTGCTCGGCCTTGGCCCGCGCGTCGTCGGGGTCGTCGGCGAGCTTGATGCCGCCGGCCTTGCCGCGGCCGCCGGTCTTGACTTGACTTTTCACCACGACCCGGGCGCCGAGCTCCGCGGCCACCGCCCGCGCCTCGTCCGGCGTCGTCGCGACCTTGCCCTTCGGGACGGGGATCCCGTACGTGGCGAAGAGGTCCTTGGCCTGGAATTCGAAGAGGTCCACGCGGGCGTCCTATCGATGATCGGCGGGTCGGCTGTAGCGGCCGCGCGGCGCGGGCTGCAAGGGTGTGCAGGTCAGCGGGGGTGAGACTAGCGACCGGTCGGCGTGCGGCGCTAAACGGGGCGGCCGCCCCCGTGCAACCGGCCGCAGGCGGCAGGCGTGTTACTCGATATGCAGGCGGTGATGACGACGGCGACGAAGCGGGCGGCGGTGGCCGCCGACTTCGACGGCTTCTACTCGGCCTCGTACGCCCGCGTCGTGCGCCACCTCTACGGGCTCACCGGCGATCTCGGCGAGGCGCAGGACTGCGCGCAGGAGGCGTTCACCAAGGCCTACCTGCGCTGGTCCGAGGTCGCCGAGTGCGACGAGCCCGAGGCGTGGGTCC
>DASQMY010000377.1:0-3040 GCA_035645255.1 Mycobacteriales bacterium | reverse complement strand
GCTGACCGGCACCAGCGACCAGCCGGCCGGGTCGCCGGTGAGGCTGTCCGTGGGTGGGCAGAGCTTCACCACCACCGTGCTCGGAGATGGGACGTTCACCGTCTCCGTGCCGGCGGACCTCGTCGACGGCGACCACACGGTGACCGCGTCGGTCGAGGACGCGGCCGGTAACACCGGCAGCGCCAGCGACGACGTGACTGTCGACCGGACCGCGCCGACCGTCACGGTCGTCGCGCCGAGCCTGACGAGCGACCGGACGCCGACGCTGACCGGCACCAGCGACCAGCCGGCCGGGTCGCCGGTGAGGCTGTCCGTGGGTGGGCAGAGCTTCACCACCACCGTGCTCGGAGATGGGACGTTCGCCGTTGCGGTGCCGGCCGACCTCGCCGACGGCGACCACATGGTGACGGCGTCCGTCATCGACGCGGCCGGAAACACCGGCACCGCGATCGACGCCGTGGCGGTCGACGCGACCACCCCCGTGATCGAGCTCGCACTCATCGGGGTGACAGCAGACCGGACGCCGAGCGTGGCCGGGGCGACGGACGCGCCGATCCTGTCGGTCGTCACTCTGGCCGTCGGCGGCCAGGTGTTCACAGCACTCGTGGACAGCGACGGAGGCTTCCGGGCCGCCGTACCGGTCCACCTGGTGGACGGCGACTACACCGCCGAGGCGTCGGTGACCGACGTCGCTGGGAACAACGCTGTCGACACCACTCCGATCGTCGTGGACACCGTCCCGCCGGCGATCACCATCATCGGCGGCGAGGACGTCACGACGACGGACACGACGCCGCTCGTGGACGGCACGACCGATGCCCCGGTCGGCTCGTCGGTCGCGGTTACGGTCGACGGCCAGCGTCTCGCGACGCACGCCGCCGAGGGCGGCGTCTGGCAGGTGACCGTGGCGTCGCCGCTCGCAGTGGGCGCGTACGTCGTCAGGGCGACCGTGAGCGACGCCGCCGGCCACCAGGCGGTCGACACGCAGGCGCTGACCATCACCGCCGTGGACGGCGACCCGGACCCGACGCCGGACCCGGACCCGACGCCCGACCCAGACCCGACGCCCGACCCCGTCGCGACGCGGGATCCGATTCCGACCGCGACACCGCGCCCGACAGCGCCGGGCGGCCGGACACCCGCGCCGCGTCCCGCTGGCCGCGCACTCCCGCGTACGGGTGGTGAGTCCGGTGATCTGGTCGGCAGGGCGCTGCTGCTCGTGCTGGTCGGGGCCGTGCTCGCCGGGTCGGCGCGACGGCGGCCAGAGGTGGGCTGATCCGGTCTCCGCGCACACGAGCTTCGTGTCCTCGGCGGGGTGGGGGCAAGATGGCGCCGCCGGCGGACACCGACCCGCCGCGGACACGGAGGCGGCAGTGCCATATCTTGTGCTCGAGTACCAGCTCGTCGACGACTACGTCGAGCGCCGCGCGCCGCTGCGCCCCGAGCACCTCGAGCTCGCCCGAGCCGCGCACGAGCGCGGTGAGCTGGCGCAGGCCGGCGCGCTGGCCGACCCGCCGGACCGTGCGCTGCTGATCTGGTCGACCGGTGACCGGTCCGTGGTCGAGGCGTTCGTGGCGGCCGACCCGTACGTCCGCGAGGGTCTGGTGACGTCGTCGGCGATCCGCCCGTGGACGGTCGTCGTCGGCACCGGCGCCGCCGCGGTCTGACGTCCGCGCGCGGGGGCATATAGGGGACGCCGGCCGGTGATCGGCCGGTCAGACCCTCGCGACCAGGAGTGCGCATGGCCGACTTCCAGCTGACCCACCCCGCCGGCTCGCTCGACCTCCCGGTCGTCGACGGCACCCTCGCGCCGTCGGGCGTCACGATCGGCAAGCTGCTCGCGCAGACCGGGCATGCCACGCTCGACCCGGGGTTCGTCAACACCGCGTCGTGCACGTCGGCCATCACCTACATCGACGGCGACGCCGGCGTGCTGCTCTACCGCGGCTACCCGATCGCCGAGCTCGCCGAGCACGCGACGTTCCTCGAGGTGTCCTACCTGCTGATCTACGGCGAGCTGCCGACCAACGACGAGTGCGCGGCGTTCGCCGACCGCATCCGCGACCACACGATGCTGCACGAGTCGCTCAAGGAGTTCTTCGCCGGGTTCCCGCGCGACGCGCACCCCATGGCCGTGCTGTCGTCCGCGGTCAGCGCGCTGTCGACCTTCTACCAGGACAGCCAGGACTTCGACAACCCCGAGCACGTCGAGCTGTCGACGATCCGGCTGCTGGCCAAGCTGCCGACGATCGCTGCGTACGCCTACAAGAAGTCGATCGGCCAGCCCTTCCTCTACCCGGACAACTCGCTCGGCTACGTCGAGAACTTCCTGCGGCTGACGTTCGGCGTGCCGGCCGAGCCGTACGACGCCGACCCGGTGCTGGCGGAGACGCTGGACATGCTGTTCACGCTGCACGCCGACCATGAGCAGAACTGCTCGACGTCGACCGTGCGGCTGGTCGGCTCGAGCCACGCCAACCTGTTCGCCTCCGTGTCGGCCGGCGTCAACGCGCTGTGGGGCCCGCTGCACGGCGGCGCCAACCAGGCGGTCCTCACGATGCTGCAGAAGATCAGCGACGACGGCGGCGATGTCGACGACTTCGTTCGGCGGGTGAAGGACAAGCAGGACGGCGTGAAGCTGATGGGCTTCGGCCACCGCGTCTACAAGAACTACGACCCCCGCGCAGCCATCGTGAAGGACGCGACGGCCAAGGTGCTCGAGCGGCTCGGCGCCGACGACCCGCTGCTCGACATCGCCGTCCGGCTGGAGGAGGCGGCGCTCGCCGACGACTACTTCGTCGAGCGCAAGCTCTACCCCAACGTCGACTTCTACACGGGCGTCATCTACAAGGCGATGGGCTTCCCGACGCACATGTTCACGGTGCTGTTCGCGATCGGCCGGCTGCCCGGCTGGATCGCGCAGTGGCGCGAGATGCTGAGCGACCCGACGACCAAGATCGGTCGGCCCCGGCAGGTCTACGTCGGCCCGCCCGAGCGGCACCACCCGGCGGCAGCGGGCTGAGCGGGTGGAGCCCTTCGA
>DASQMY010000376.1:0-7372 GCA_035645255.1 Mycobacteriales bacterium | reverse complement strand
CGGCATCGCCGGCGGGGTCCGCGCCAGAGCCGGCAACCGCGTCCTCGTGCTGGAGGTCGCCGGCGTCGATGCCGTACGGCCGCAGGTCGGCGGTGTCGACCTCGTCGCCGAGATCGCGCTCGGCGCGCTCGGCCTCGGCGTCCTTGCCCATCGCCCGCAGGCGGTCGACCACCACTCCCTTGGCCACCTTCATCGCGCTGCCTCCCTGGACGGGTCGTCGCGGTGTCCCTGCGGCGGGTCTACCCGGGCGACGGCGGGTCGTACCGCGTCACTACGATCGGCCGCATGACGCACCCGCGGATGTACACCGACGAAGACCCCTACCTCGCCGAGCTGCGGGAGATCTGCCTCGCCCTGCCTGAGGCGGTCGAGGTCGAGGCGTGGGGGCGGCCGACGTTCCGGGCGGGCAAGAAGATGTTCGCCGTCTTCGCCGGTGACGACGAGCACGCTTTGGCGGTCATCTTCAAGCCGGATCGGGACGACACGGTCGGGCTGCTCGGCGACCCTCGGATCTACCGGCCGCCGTACTTCGGTCCGGCCGGCTGGCTCGCGCTGGATCTCACCGCCGCCGAGGCCGACTGGACCGAGGTCGCCGAGCTGATGGACGCGTCGTACCGGCAGGTCGCGCTGAAGCGGATGCTCAAGGCGCTGGGATAGCGGCCGTCACAGCTGGTCGACCGCGGTCACGCGGACGACGGCGGTGCCGGCTTCGTCGGACGCTGCGAGGTCGACCTCCGCGCTGATGCCCCAGTCGTGGTCGCCGGCCGGGTCGTCGAAGATCTGCCGCACGACCCACCTCCCCGGCTGCTCGTCGACGATCAGCAGCTGTGGACCGCGTGCGTCCGGGCCGGTGCGGATCTCGGCGTACTCCGCGAAGTAAGGCGCCAGCGCGGCGCGCCACGCCTCGGCGTCCCAGCCGTCTTGCGCGTCGAGCTCGCCGAGCAGGTCGTTGCGCCGCAGCGCGGCCAGCTCGACGCGGCGGAAGAGTGCGTTGCGCACCAGGACTCGGAACGCGCGGGTGTTGGCGGTGACCGGCGGCGGCCGCTCGTCGATGGGCGGCGCGACCGGCACCTCCTCGCCCGGGTGGGCGAGCTGCTCCCACTCGGTGAGCAGGCTCGAGTCGACCTGGCGGACCAGCTCGCCGAGCCACGCGGTGAGGTCGACCAGCTCGTCGGTGCGCGCGTCTTCTGGGACGGTGTGCCGCAGCGCGTTGAACGCGTCGGCGAGGTAGCGCAGCACCAGCCCTTCCGAGCGCGCCAGCTGGTAGAACGCGACGTACTCGCCGAAGGTCATCGCCCGCTCGTACATGTCACGCGCGACCGACTTCGGCTTCAGCTCGTGGTCGAGGACCCACGGATGGCCGCGGCGGTAGGCGTCGTACGCCGCCGCGAGCAGCTCGGCGAGCGGCTTCCGGTAGGTGACCTGGTCGAGCAGGTCCATCCGCTCGTCGTACTCGATGCCGTCGGCCTTCATCTGCTGGACCGCCTCGCCGCGGGCCTTGAACTGCTGCGCCGACAGGATCTGCCGCGGGTCCTCCAGCGTCGCCTCGAGGACGGAGAGCACGTCGAGCGCGTAGCTCGGCGACCCGACGTCGAGCAGCTCGATGGCGGCGAGGGCGAACGGCGACAGCGGCTGGTTGAGTGCGAAGTTGGCCTGCAGGTCGACGGTGACCCGCACGGTGCGGCCCTCGTCGTCGGGGGCGTCGAGCCGCTCCACGACTCCAGCGGCGACCAGCGCCCGGTAGATCGCGATGGACTGCCGGATCATCCGCAGCTGCGAGGCGCGCGGCTCGTGGTTGTCGGTGAGCAGGTGGCGCATCGCGGCGAAGGCGTCGCCCGGCCGCTCGATCACGTTGAGCACCATCGAGTGGCTGACCCGGAAGCTCGACGTGAGCGGCTCGGGGTCGGCCGCCACCAGCTTGTCGAACGTCGGCTGCGCCCACGAGACGAAGCCGTCCGGGGGCTTCTTGCGGATGACGTTGCGCCGCTTGCGCGGGTCGTCGCCGGCCTTGGCCAGCAGCCGCTCGTTCTCGACCGTGTGCTCGGGCGCCTGCACGACGACGGTGCCGACGGTGTCGAAGCCGGCCCGGCCCGCGCGGCCGGCGATCTGGTGGAACTCGCGCGCCTTGAGGATGCGGGTGCGCGTCCCGTCGTACTTGCTCAGCGCGGTGAACAGCACCGTGCGGATCGGCACGTTGATGCCGACGCCGAGGGTGTCGGTGCCGCAGATCACCTTGAGGTAGCCGGCCTGCGCCAGCAGCTCCACCAGCCGCCGGTACTTGGGCAGCATGCCGGCGTGGTGGACGCCGATGCCGTGCCGGACGAGGCGGGACAGCGTCTTGCCGAATCCGGCGGTGAAGCGGAAGTCGCCGATCAGCTCGGCGATCGCGTCCTTCTCGGCGCGGGTGCAGACGTTGATGCTCATCAGCGCCTGCGCGCGCTCGATCGCCGCGGCCTGGGTGAAGTGCACGACGTAGACCGGCGCCTGCCCGGTCGTCAGCAGCTCCTCGAGCGTCTCGTGCATCGGCGTCGTCACGTAGGAGTAGAACAGCGGGACCGGACGGTCGCCGGACGACACCACGGCGGTCGCGCGACCGGTGCGGCGGCTGAGGTCGTCCTCGAAGCGGCTGACGTCGCCGAGCGTCGCGGACATCAGCAGGAACTGCGCCTGCGGCAGCTCGAGGATCGGCACCTGCCAGGCCCACCCGCGGTCGGGCTCGGCGTAGAAGTGGAACTCGTCCATGACGACCTGGCCGACGTCGGCGAAGGTGCCCTGCCGGAGCGCGACGTTGGCGAGGATCTCGGCCGTGCAGCAGATGATCGGCGCGGTCGGGTTGACACTCGCGTCGCCGGTCATCATGCCGACCTTGTCGGCGCCGAAGACGGCGCACAGCGCGAAGAACTTCTCCGAGACCAGCGCCTTGATCGGCGCGGTGTAGAACGTCCGGCGGCCCTCGGCCAGCGCGGCGAAGTGCGCGCCGGTCGCGACCAGCGACTTGCCGGACCCGGTCGGCGTACTGAGGATCACGTTGGAGCCCGAGACGATCTCGATCAGCGCGTCCTGCTGCGCGGGGTAGAGCGCGAGCCCCTGCAGCTCGGTCCACGCCGCGAAGGCGTCGAACAGCGCGTCGGGTTCGGTGGAGTCGGGGATCAGGTCAGCGAGGGTCATGTCCGTCGTCTCAGCGGGAGCCGGCTGACGACGCTACCCGTCCGGCGCTGCGTCCGCCGCGGGACCGGGTTTGGCACACTCCGCAGATGGACCTGCACGGAAAGCGCGCTGTCGTCACCGGGGCGTCCCGCGGGATCGGCGCCGCGATCGCCGAGCGGCTGGCGGGCGCGGGCGCCCGGGTCGCGCTCGTCGCGCGGAGCGCCGGGCCGCTGCAGCAGCTCGCCGACCGGCTCGGCGGATCGGCGTACGCCGTCGACCTGTCGGACGCGGCGCAGGTCTCCGGGCTGATCGAGCGCATCGAGGCGGACGGCGGGCCGGTCGACCTCCTCGTCAACAACGCGGGCCTCGAAGCGACCGCCGCCATCACCAGCCAGAGCGCCGGCGACGTGCAGGCGATCGTTCAGGTCAACCTGGTCACGCCGATCGAGCTGTGCCGGCAGGTGCTGCCGGGGATGTTGGCCCGCGGCCGCGGTCACGTCGTCAACGTCTCGTCGCTCGCCGGCGTCGCGGCGTTCCCCGGCTTCTCGACCTATGGCGCGACCAAGGCCGGCCTGACGCACTTCACCTCCGGCCTGCGCGCCGACCTGCGCGGCCGGCCGGTCGGGACGACGGTTGTCGAGATCGGCCCGGTGCTCACCGAGATGCTCGACGTGGCGAAGTCCTACCCGCCGACCGGCCTCAGCTTCCGGCGCATGTACCGGGTCGGGCTGCTCACAGACATCACGGTCGACCAGGTCGCGGCGGCGACCGTGGCGGCGGTCGAGTCGGGGCGGCGGCACGTGCGGCTGCCGCGCCGGGTCGCGCTGACGTCGATGCTCGCCGAGGCACCGCGCCGGGCGACCGAGTGGGTGCTCACCGGCGTGCCGCACCAGCCGCGCGCGCCGCGCCGGTGAGGTCGTCGGTACGCCGGCGCCTCGCGGTCGCGACCTGGCGACCGCCGCGGGAGGGGCGGATCCACGGCCGGCTCGAGGTCGACGCGACGGCGATGCTGGACTACGTCGACCGGGTGCGTGCGCGGACCGGCGAGCAGGTCACGATCACGCACGTCGTGGGGGCGGCGCTCGCCCGAGCGGTCAGGGCGGTGCCCGAGGCGCGGACGCGCGTGGTGCTGGGGCGCATCGTCGCCGTCGACAGCTGCGACATCGCGTTCGCCGTCGACATCGACGACGGCGAGGATCTCGCGCCGGTCAAGGTCTCGGGTGCTGACTGCAAGTCGCCGCTGCAGATCTGCGCGGAGCTGCGGGCCGGTGCCGCGCGGCTGCGGGCCGGCACGGACCCGGCGTACGCGCGCAGCTCGGCGATCGTCCGCGCGGTGCCGTGGTGGACGCTGCGGCCGGTGCTGTCGGTCGCCAGCCTGCTGGTCGGCGGTCTCGGGGTGCCGGCGTTCGGTCAGCCGGGCCGGCCGCTCGGAACGGCGTTCGTCTCCAACCTCGGCACGCTCGGGCTGGACGAGGGCTTCATCGCGCCGCTGCCGTTCGCGCGGGTGCCGCTCTACCTCGCCGTCGGGGCGGTGCGCGACGCCGCTGTGATCGTGGAGGGGGCCGTCGTCGTACGGCCGCAGCTGGTGCTCGTCGCCACGGCGGACCACCGGCTGATGGACGGCGCGCACGCCGGCCGGGTGGCGACGGTCCTCCGCGAGCTGCTGAGTGACCCGGACGCGCTCGACACGCGGTAGGCGATTCGTGTCAGGTGACTTGTCGTGCTGACCAGGCTCCCGCACTGAAGCGCCACGACTGCTTCGGCGACGCGAGCACCGTGTCGTTGGTCGGCTCGATGTCCGGTGCGACGGAGTGCAGCTCGGAGCTGACCGAGCCGTCGCCGTCGATCGTCACGGAGGTCCAGGCGTGCGGCCACTCGACGAGCGCCGGTACGCCGAGCTGCAGCAGCGCGCCGAGCGTGGCGACCGTCGCGACGTGCAGGTGTCCGTGCAGGACGAGGGTGGGAGCCGTCCGCGCGAGCAGCGGCGCCTGCACGTCCGTGAGGTTGAGCAGGTCGCCGGGGTAGCGCAGCCCGGCATCCGCTGAGGCGGTCGCGCGGCTGAGCACCGGGTAGTGCGTCGCCCACAGCACCAGGTCGTCACCTGAGCAAGGGTCGGGGAGCACTGTCGCGGTGCACAACCGGCCGCCGTCCTCGCTGGAGAGCGGCTGCCCGCCGGCGGGGAGGCCAGCCAGGGTGTAGTCGAACGTCGGGTGCAGCACCGTGACGCCACGCACGTCGGCTGCGGCGAGGTCGACGGTCACCGGGCTCCACGACACGTCATGGTTGCCCGCTACCGCCAGGACCTCGAGGTCGGGCGCGGCCAGCGCGCGGAGTGCACGGTCGACGTACTCGATGTCGCCGTGCTGGGCGATGTCGCCGAGGACGAGCACCGACGTCAGCCCCGCAGCGCGGATCTGCGCGATGGCGGTGTCCAGCAGCTCGAGCGACCGGGCGAACAGCATGGTGTTGTTCCACACAGCGTCACGGGTCTGCGGCCCGGCCGCATGGATGTCGCTGACGACGGCGAAGCGTTCAGTCATTGCCGCCGACGACGACGACCCCGCCGCTCGTCGCGCTCACTCGCGCGGCGTCGAGCACCTCCAGCGCGCGGACGGAGTCCCAGGGGTCGACCGGCAACGACCCCTGACCGCGGACGGCCCGCGCGAAAGCGGGGTAGTAGGTGTCCCACCGCCCGCGCTCGGATGGCACCGTTGCGCGGTCGGCGCCGCGTTGCACGAAGCCCCACCGGTCCTGCGGCTCGGTGCCCCACTTGTCGCCCTCGGTGGCGGGCGTCCGCCCGTCGATCAGCGCCTGCTCCTGCCCGTCGACGCCGTCCACGACGTAGCTCCCCGTCGTACCGGTGACGCGGAAGCGCAGGTCGGGTGCGCCCTCGACCCAGCTGCCGGACAGGTGCGACCGCACCCCGTCCACGTGCGTGATGGCCAGGAAGAACTCGTCGTCGCGGTCGTCGAGGTCCGGCCGCTGGTGCCAGCGGGCGTAGACGTCGCGGGCCGGCCCGAACAGCACGAGCGCCTGGTCTACCAGGTGGCTGCCGAAGTCGCGCAGCGACCCGCCGCCGGCCGCGGACGGCCCCTTCGCCGGCACGAACCGTTCGAACCTGGACTCGAACCGGGTGACGTCACCGATCTCGCCGTCGTCGATCACGCGGCGCAGCGTGAGGTAGTCGGAGTCCCACCGGCGGTTCTGGTAGACCGTCAGCGGTACGCCGAGCCGCTCGGCCAGCTCGACCGTCTCGCGGGCCGCCGCAGCGTCCAGCGCGAACGGCTTGTCCGACACGACCGCGAGCCCCAGCCGCAGCGCCTCCTGCGCGAGCGGGATGTGCGTCGCCGCAGGCGTCGAGACTGCGACGGCCTCCGCGCCGGCCGCCGCCAGCGCCGCCAGGTCGTCGTAGACCTGGACCGACGGGTGCTCGGCGGCCACCTGCGACCGGCGCTGCTCGTCCGTCGTCACCACGCCGAGGAAGTCGCACTCGTCGGCTGCTGCGAGCAGCGGTGCGTGGAAGTAGCGGCCGCCGAAACCGTAGCCGACGAGTCCGATCCGTACCGGGTTCAGGGACATGCGTCGGATCGTACGGCGGCCGGATTCCGGCAATCGCCTGTCGAGCTGCAGGCGGCGATTTATTGTCCGTGCATGGATCGGAACGGCGGCGCCGACACCGGCGTCAGGCTGTGGTTGCTCGGCGAGTTCCGGGCGACCGCCGGTGACGCGGCGGTCGACCTGGGTGGTCCCCGGCAGCGCGCGGTCCTCGCCATGCTGGCGCTCGCCAGGGGCGAGGTCGTCTCCGTCGACGAGCTGATCGACGCGGTGTGGGGCGACGCGCCACCGGCCGGGGCGACCGGGTCGCTGCAGGCGTTCGTGTCGCACCTACGCCGCGCGCTGCAGCCGGACCGGTCCGCGCGTAAGGCGGGCGGCGTGATCACGCGCGAGTCGCGGGGCTACGCGCTCCGGCTGCCCGCAGACGCCATCGACGTGTGGCGGTTCGAGCGCCTGGGCCGGGAGGGCTCGTCGCTCGTCGAGAGCGACCCGGCGACGGCCTCGCGCCAGCTGCAGCAGGCGCTCGCGCTGTGGCGCGGCGTTCCGCTGCTCGACTACCGCGACGAGCCGTGGGCGCAGCCGCACGTCGCGCGGCTCACCGGGCTGCGCACGGCGGCGCTCGAGCACGCGTTCGCCGCACGGCTCGAGTCCGGCGAGGCCGCCGTACTCG
>DASQMY010000375.1:0-7084 GCA_035645255.1 Mycobacteriales bacterium | reverse complement strand
AAGGGCGCCTGCCGCTTCTCGCGCCTCGAGGGCGCGTGGTGGGGCGACGAGGGCTGCTACTTCGACGCGACGAGCGGCGGCGCGGCCGGCGCCGGCCAGATCTTCCACTACCGCGCCCTCTCGACCGACCGCGGCCAGCTGATGCTCGTGTTCGAGTCGCGGAGCGCCTCCGTGCTCGACTCGCCGGACAACATCTGCGTCAGCCCGCGCGGCGGCATCGTGCTGTGCCAGGACGGCAGCGGCATGGAGTTCATGCACGGCCTCACGCCGGCCGGCGAGATCTTCCCGTTCGCGCAGAACAACATCGTGCTGCCGGCCGCCGTGATGGCCGAGCGCGCCTACACCGGCACCGGGGACTACCGCGGCTCGGAGTGCTGTGGGGCGACCTTCGAGCCGAAGAACGGCAACTGGCTCCAGGCCCATCGCGATCCTCCGAGATCGCGGCGGCCTGCTGCAAGAGGTTGTTGAAGTTGATCGCGCTGAAGCACACCGGCTCCATCGCCGAGAAGATGATCACCAGCACGATCAGGCCGAGCACTGCGGGGAGCGATCCGATGTCACTGCCGCGCACCCGGTCGAAATAGTCGCGGACGTAGCTGCCGAAGCTCGGCGACGCGGTCAGCTGCGCGGCCTGCTCGACGTTGCCGCCGGGCAGTGCAGGGTCGGAGATCGTGCTCATACGCCAGCTCCGTTCGTGGCGGTCTGGCTGCGCGGGACGCTGGTGGGTACGCCGTCTGCGCGGCCGGTGGTGACAGCTCGACGATCTAGCCGTGCCGGACGTCCTTGACCGCGACGTCGGCGACCATCTGGCCGAGGTACAGGACGCAGATCCGGTCGGCGACCTCGAACACCTCGTTGAGGTTGTGCGAGATGAGCACGACGGCGAGCCCTTGTCGGCGAGCCGGCGGACCAGGTCGAGGACCTGCCGGGTCTGCGCGACGCCGAGTGCGGCGGTCGGCTCGTCGAGGATGACGACCCGGCTGTTCCACAGCACGGCCTTGGCGATTGCGACGGTCTGCCGCTGGCCGCCGGAGAGACTGGCGACGTGCTGCCGCACCGACTCCACCGTGCGGACCGACAGCCCGGCGAGGGTCTCCGCCGCGAGGTGCTCCATCGACGCCTCGTCCAGCACCCAGCCGCTCTTGTGCTCGCGGCCGAGGAACATGTTCTGGACGATGTCGAGGTTGTCGCACAACGCGAGGTCCTGGTAGACGATCTCGATGCCCAGCGAGGAGGCGTCGCGCGGTTCGGAGACCGTCACGTTGGCGCCGTCGAAGACGTACTCGCCGGAGTCGGTCCCGTAGATCCCGCCGATGCACTTGATCATCGTGGACCTGCCGGCGCCGTTGTCGCCGACGAGCGCCGTCACCTGTCCGGCGTACGCGGAGAAGTCGACCTCCCGCAGGACGTGCACCGCTCCGAAGCTCTTGTTGACGCCCGCAGCTCCAGCAGCGTGGTGTCGGTGGTGTCTGCCACGCATGCTCCTCTGGACGGTGGAGCGGGCGGGCGCCCGGACGTATCCCGGCACCCGCCCAAGCTACCCGCTTGCCGTACCGGCTACTTGATCGCGACCTCTGCGCACTTGGCGGCGAACTCGCCCTTGCAGAGCTCCGCCACGGTCACGAACCCGTCGGCGACGACGCCCTGATGTTGTCGCGGTAGATCGCCTGCGGCTCGAGGAGCACCGACTTCACCTCGCGGGCGCCGTCCTTGACGGTCTTGTCGGCGGTGGCCGGCTCACCCTTGGCGAGCTTGGCGGCCAGGTCTGCGGGGGGGGACGCGGCAGAAACTCGGCAACGCTTCGGTAACGTGATCGCGTTGTGCCGCAGCCGTTGTGGCGGGCGCGCAGTTCACCTTCGCCCGGTGCGCCCCGGCGGGCGATCAGGTTGGCACGATTCCATGAACAACTCGTGCTCATCGATCATGGAATCGCGCCAGGTTGATCATCTCGCCGCGTGCGCCGCGGGTTGAGCTCATCAGTTGGCGGCGCTGGTCGAGGGGGCCGCGCGGCCCTACGCCGGCCAGTCGTCGCCGGCGTCCAGCCGCAGCTGGAGCAGCGCCGGCAGGTCGATCGACTCGCCGTCGCGCGCGCCGCGGCCGATCTGCAGCGGCACGTCGTACGGCGCCAGCGTCACGCCGACCAGCCGGGCCCGCAGGCTGTCCGGTACGACGAGCAGGTAGCACTCGCCGTCGGTGCCGGCGGCGATGGTGCGGTCGCGGGGGAGGTACCAGCCGACCAGGCCGGTCCGGTAGCTGGAGCGGCCGTCGTACCCACGCGCGCGCAGTTCGGTCGTGCGGAGGCCGCGCGCGGTCGCCTCGCGTACGAAGTCGGCGACGAGCCCGCGCGCCCGGCTGGTCTCCTCGTTCTTGCGCCGGCCCATGGCGGCGGCCTGGTCGCGAGCCGCCTGTCGACGCTGCTCACGCCAGCGCGGGTCGCCGTCCATGCCGACACGGTAGCGGCGGGTGAGCTCTTCACTCCGGGGCGATAGCGGGCCATGATGCCGATATGCGACCGGACCACGACGTCGAGGCGCTGCTCCGTCACGCCGCGCGCGCCGACGCCCTGGTCGGCTTCGCGCAGTCGATGGCCGAGGCGGTCATCGACCCGCGGTCCCTCTCCGACTGCATCCTCGACCGCGTCGCGCACCTCGTCGGCGACGCGGTGACGGTGTGGATCGTGCCGGTCGGGTCGACCGACATGGTCAGCTCCGGGACCACACACATCAACGTGGCCGCCCGCCGGATGCTCGAGGACGTCCAGTTCAACGCCGGCCCGCAGAGCGCCGACGGGATCAGCCGGTCGGTGATCGAGACGGGGGAGCGACTGGTGCTGACCGACTTCTCCTTCGAGGACAACGTCGACCGCATCCACCCGGCCTACCGGCCGTGGATGAAGCGCTACGGCGCGAGCAGCCTCGTCGTCCTGCCCATGCGCGCCCGCGGGCGGGTGATCGGCGCGATCGGCGCGACCCGCGACCGCGGTCGGCCGCGGTACACCGACATCGACGTCGACTTCATGCAGGCACTCGCCGACATCGCGGCGCTCGCGCTCGACAACGCACACCTGCTCGCTGAGGCCCGCGCAGCGGCAGGCAGCGAGTGGTACCGGGCCCGCTCGAGCCGGTAGCCCCGAGCGTCAGCGCGCCGGCAGCTCGATCACGGAGCTGTGCTGCGGCCCGTTGTTGACGATCTGGAGCCCGCCGTCCTGACCGCCCGGCTGACCGGCCGCCTGCGCAATAACCTGGCCGAGCTGCTGGTGGGCGCGCTGCAGGTCGGCGACGACCGTGGCCCGCCGGGCAGCCAGTGCCTCCAGGTCTTGCCGGGCGCCCTCGGTCGTCTGCGCCGCGTCGCGCCTGGCGCCCTCCGTCAGCTGGGCCGCGTGCCGGCGTGCGTCGGCGACCAGCGACTCGGCGTGCGCCTGCGCGTCCTCGAGGATCCGCGTCCGCTCCGCGTTGACCCCCTGGATCTGCCGGGCTGCCTCGGCCTTGACCTGCTCGGCCTCCGCCTCGGCGAGCGCCAGCATCTTGCCGATCCGGCCGCCGATCACCTCGGCGTCCGGGCGGCCGCGCTCCAGCTCAGCGCGCATCCGCTGGGCGTCCTGGGTGGCCGCCTGCGCGTGCTGCTGGGCGGCCGCCAGCTCGCCGCGCAGCTCTTCGATCTTCCAGCTGACCTGAGCCAGGTAGGCGTCGACCTGACCGCGCTCGTAGCCGCGCAGCGCCGTGTCGAAGTGGCCGCTGCCGGCCCTGCGCTGCTGGATCTCCTCGGTGTCCGGGTCGCTGAAGCCAGGAACGATGGACCCCTGTTCGTGCGTCCCGTACCCGGTCTCTGCGTCGGTCATCGTGTCGTCCTCCCGGCCGGAGCGGTCGCGCGCCGGATCGGGCGCGCGGTGGCGTCAACAGTCTGCTTCCCCCTTATCGCGGCCGCCAAGCGCTCAGGCGGTGAGCTGGTCGAGCGCGCGCAGGATCCGCTGCTCGGAGACGGGGTACGCCGCCTTGAGCGTCTGCGCGAAGTAGCTGATCCGCAGCTCCTCGATCATCCAGCGGATCTGCCGGACCGACTCGTCCGACCGGCGCGCCGGCGGCAGGGACCGCAGCAGGTCGGCGTACTCGAGCTGGAGGTCGTGGACGGTCCGGGTGAGCTCGCGGTCCCGGTTCGGGTTGTCGGCGACCTTGTCGAGGCGGCGGTCGATGCCCTGCACGTAGCGGACGAGGTCGGGCAGCCGCGCGGCACCGGTCTCAGTGACGAAGCCGGCGTGGACGAGCGAGGCGAGCTGGCCTTTCATGTCGCTCAGTGCCGGCAGCATGGCGAGACGATCGGTGGTGACCAGGCGCTGCTGCACCTCGTGCGCGGCGCCGAGGATCCTCGCGACGACCGTGACGACCTGGAAGAGCCGCTCCGGGAGCTCGGCGCGAACCCGGGCGAGCAGGGCGGCCCAGCCGTCGGCGTCCCAGACGACGCCGCCCGCGTCGGCGACGATCGCGTCCAGCGCGGCGTTGACGCAGTCGCCGAACAGGGCAGTGGCGCTGGGGTGCGGCGGGTTGGTCAATGCCAGCTTGGCCTGGTTGGGCAGCCGGCCAAGCACGCCCTTGACCGGCGACGGCGTGTTGATCAGCAGCAACCGGCGTACGCCGAGCGCCATCGCGTGGTGCTGCTCGGCCGGCGTCGGCAGCACCCTGATCGCGAGCGAGCCGCCCTCGTCGACCAGGGCGGGGTAGCCGACGATCCGGTGACCGCGCTGGGTCTCCTCGAAGAGCTTGGGCAGCTCGCCGAGGTCCCAGGTCGTGATCCCGGCGCGCTCGATCGTCGCCGCGACGTGTGCCACCTGCTCGCGCACCCGCGGCTGCAGACGCCGCTTGAGCGCGTCGAGGTCGGTGCCCTCACCGAGCACCTTGCCGTCGTCGCCGACGACCCGGAACGTCATGCGCAGGTGCGCCGGCAGCCGCTCGATGTCGAAGTCGCCCGGCATCACGACGACTCCGGCAATCCTGGTGAGCTCGCGGGCCAGCGCCGGCTGGACCGGCTCCGCGTACGGCGTCAGACGCTCCCGAGCCGCCTTGGCGTAGTTGGGGGCGGGCACGAAGCTGCGGCGCAGCGCCTTGGGCAGCGTGCGGATCAGCGCGGTCAGCAGCTCCTCGCGCAGGCCGGGGATCTGCCAGCTGAAGGCGTCGGCCTCGACCCGGTTGAGCGCCGCCAGCGGGATCTGCACGGTGACGCCGTCCGCGTCGGTGCCCGGCTCGAACTGGTAGCTGAGCCGGAGCCGGAGGTCGCCGTACGGCCAGGCGTCGGGGTAGTCGACCTCGCTGACGCCGGCGCCGCCGGGCATCACGAGCGACCGGGTGAACGTCAGCTGGTCGGGCTGCGTGCGCCGCGCGGTCTTCCACCACGCGTCGAAGTGCCGGCCGGAGACGACGTCGGGCGGGATCCGCTCGTCGTAGAAGGCGAACAGCTCGTCGTCGGAGACCAGGATGTCGCGCCGGCGTACCCGTGACTCGAGCTCGGACACCTCCTCGAGCAGCCGCCGGTTGGCCGCGAAGAAGGCGTGGTGGGTGCGCCAGTCGCCCTCGACCAGCGCGTGGCGGATGAACAGCTCGCGGCACAGCGGGGGATCGATCGTGCTGTAGGTGACCTTGCGGCCGGTGACGATCGGGATGCCGTATAGAGTGATCCGCTCGTAGGCGACGACCGCGCCGTGCCGGGCCTCCCAGTGCGGCTCGTTGTAGCTGCGCAGGACGAGGTGGGCGGCCAGCGGCTCGATCCACTCCGGCTCGATCCGGCCGACCATGCGGCCCCACAGCCGCGAGGTCTCGACCAGCTCGGCGGCCATCGCCCAGCGCGGCGGCTTCTTGAACAGCGCCGACCCCGGGAAGACCGCCCAGCGGGCACCGCGCGCCCCGATGTAGTCGTTCTTCTCCGCGTCGCGCAGCCCGATGTGCGAGAGCAGGCCGGAGAGCAGCGCGGTGTGGATCGCCGTCGGAGCGGCCGGCGCGTCGTTGAGATGGATGCCGAGGCTGCGGGCCGCGGAGCGGAGCTGGCCGTAGAGGTCCTGCCACTCGCGCACCCGCAGGTAATGCAGGAACTCCGCCTTGCACATCCGGCGGAACGCGCTGGACGACAGCGCCCGCTGTTGCTCTTGCAGGTAGCGCCAGAGCTCGAGGTAGGCGAGGAAGTCCGACATCGGGTCGGCGAACCTGGCGTGGCTTGCGTCGGCCGCCTGCTGCTTGTCGACCGGCCGCTCGCGCGGGTCCTGGATCGACAGCGCGGCCGCGATGACCAGCACCTCGTGCACGCAGCCGTTGCGGTCGGCCTCGAGCACCATCCGGCCGAGCCGCGGGTCGACCGGCAGGGTCGCCAGCTGTCGGCCCAGCGGCGTAAGGCGGTTGCGGGGGTCGGTCTTCTCCGCGTCGAGCGCGCCGAGCTCCTCGAGCAGCTGTACCCCGTCGCGCACGTTGCGCCGGTCGGGCGGGTCGACGAACGGGAACGCCTCGATCTCGCCGAGGCCGAGCGCGGTCATCTGCAGGATGACCGACGCGAGGTTGGTCCGGACGATCTCCGGGTCGGTGAACTCGGCGCGGGCCGCGAAGTCGTCCTCGGCGTACAGCCGGATGCAGATCCCCTCCGACAGCCGGCCGCAGCGGCCCTTGCGCTGGTTGGCACTCGCCTGCGAGATGCGCTCGATCGGCAGCCGCTGCACCTTGAGCCGCTGGCTGTAGCGGGAGATCCGCGCGGTGCCGGGATCCACGACGTACCGGATGCCGGGGACGGTGAGGCTCGTCTCCGCGACGTTGGTGGCGAGGACGACGCGGCGCTCGGTGTGCTTCTCGAACACCCGGTGCTGCTCCTGCGACGACAGCCGGGCGTAGAGCGGCAGGATCTCGGTGTCCGGCAGCTGCATCGCCTTCAGTGCGTCGGCGGTGTCGCGGATCTCCCGCTCGCCGGACAGGAAGACCAGCACGTCGCCGGGGCCTTCTGTCCACAGCTCCTCGACCGCCTCGCCGATCGCCTGCACCTGGTCGACGTCGTCATCCTCGTCGAACGGGCGGTAGCGCACCTCGACCGGGTAGGTCCGGCCGGACACCTCGACCAC
>DASQMY010000374.1:0-6055 GCA_035645255.1 Mycobacteriales bacterium | reverse complement strand
GGCGGTCCGGCGGCGTTGCTGCGCGCCGGCCAGCGCGGCCGCGCTGTCGGCGGCCTCGCGTGCTGCGGACTCGACGCCGGCCGCCTCGTGGGCCGCGGCGGCCGCCTGGTCGGCCGCGGCGCGCAGCGCGAGCGCGCGTGCGGCTGCCCACTTCTCGTCGGCGTCGTCCGGCACGTCCGCGAGCCGGGCCTCGCCGGCGCACTGGTGAAGCAGCCGGTCGACCCTCGTGGTGAGCTCGCCGAGCGCGACGGCCGACTCGGAGCGCCGCAGCGCCAGCAACGTCTCGATACCGCGGTAGCGCTCGGCCGCGAACAGCCGCTCCAGCAGGTCCTGGCGCTCCTTGGCCTCAGCCCGCAGGAACCGGGCGAACTCGCCCTGCGGCAGCAGCACCACCTGGCAGAACTGGTCGACGGTCATCCCCAGCAGGTCGTGGACGTGCCGACCACACTCGTCGAGCCGGTTGGTGAGCAGCTCGTAGTCGCCGCCGGCCTCCCGGAAGAGCAGCACCTTCGGTTGGTGCACCGTCGTGCCGCTGCCGCGCTGCCTGGCGACCTCCTGCCGCGGCTGGCGCCAGATCCGGTGCCGGACACCGGAGACCACGAAGTCCAGGGTGACCGACGTCATCGCTCTCGGCGCCGCGTGGTCGCTGCGCAGCTGGCGGGCCCGCTCGCGCGAGCCGGGTACCACGCCGTACAGGGCGAAGCAGAGTGCGTCGAGGACGCTGGTCTTGCCTGCGCCGGTGTCGCCGTGCAGCAGGAAGAGCCCGCTCGCCGCCAGGTCCGCGAAGTCGACGGTCTCCGTGCCGGCGAACGGCCCGAACGCGGTGATCTCCAGCCGGGACGGCCGCATCAGGCGGTCTCCTCCAGCGGATCGCCGGCGACGGCCGCGACGTCGACGACCGGCTTCGCTACGCCGTCCGGGACGAGCAGCTCGTCACCGAGCGCGCGCACCGGGTCGTCGACCGACCGCCGCTCGCGCTCGACCGCGTCGACGACGAGCGCGTCCTCGCCGGCGCTGACGCCGACCCCGCGGACGTGGACGACGAACTCCCGGACGATCGCCGCGGTGTCGTGTCCGGCCACCCGCTCGCAGTAGCTGCGCGCGTCGGCCGCAGCCGGGCCGGCCGGCCGCCACTCGAGGTGTACGGCGTGCGGGAAGCGCCGCTGCAGCCGGCCCATGGCGTCGTCGACCCGGCCGGGGTCGGTCAGCGTGACGGACAGGAAGCTGTCGACGAGCGCCTCGTGCGCCGGATCGCTCAGCAGCGCCTCGAGGGTGCCGCTGACCGTGGCGAGCCGCCGGCGTACCGGCGCGGGGACGAACTCCACCGCTCCCAGTCCGGCCGCCGTCAGCTCGACCAGCCAGCTGCCCTTGGTGTGGTGCTGCTCGGAGAAGGAGTAGGCGAGCGGCGAGCCGCTGTAGCGCACGCCGTCGGCGAGCCGCTGCCGGCCGTGCAGATGGCCGAGCGCGACGTAGTCGAAGCCGTCCAGCGCACCGAGCGGCACGTCGGACGCGCCGCCGACGCTGATGTCCCGCTCGCTGTCGCTGGCCTCGCCACCGCGGACGAACGCGTGCGCCAGGACGAGCGACCGCGTCCGGGTCCGGGTCGCCAGGTCCCGGCGGCACCGGTCGAGCATGCCGCGCAGCACCGCCTCGTGGCCGCGCCCGGGGGCGGGGTCGAGCAGCGGCCGAACGGCGTCGGGCTCGAGGTAGGGCACGGCGTAGACGGCGAGCTCGCGGCCGTCCAGCGGCAGCAGGACGGGGTCGGCGGCCCCGCGCGGGTCGCAGCGCACGTGCACACCGGCCCGGGCCATCAGCCGCGCGCCGAAGCCGAGCCGCCGGGCGGAGTCGTGGTTGCCGCTGATGACGACCACCTGGGCGCCGGCGCCGGCGAGTCGCGCGAGCGCGTCGTCGCAGAGCGCCACGGCGTCGACGCCGGGCAGCGCGCGGTCGTAGACGTCACCGGCCACGGCGACCACGTCGACGCGCTCCGAGCACACCACCTCGACGAGGTGGTCGACATAGCCCGCCTGCGCGTCCAACAGGTCGACCCGGTGGAAGGAGCGACCAAGGTGCCAGTCGGAGGTGTGCAGCACTCGCATACGTCGAACGTAGGCAGCCGGGCCGACAAATCCCGGTCGCCACGCTCGGTCGTGTGGACAACCGTTACCAGGAATCGCCCGCAACGTGTTTTGCCCCGGTCCACGCCGCGGCTACGTTCGAGGTACGACCGAGCCGGAGAGGACCGTCGTGTCGAGCGCTGACCACACCCCGTCCACCACCCGACCCACCCCGGTCGGCGACCGCGCGGCCGCCGGCGAGCACCACGGCGTCCACCTGGTCGACCGCCGGGGCATCACTGCTCCGGCGGTCGTCGCCGTACCGCTCGTCCTCGGCCTGATCGGCGGTGCGATCGACGTCGCGACCGGCGAAGGGCTGCGGGTCGTGTTCAGCGTGGCGTTCATCATCGGCTGCATCATCGCGGCGGCCCGCGTCCACCGCGAGGACCTGCTGGCGGCGGTGGTCACCCCGCCGCTCGTCTACGCGGCGCTGGCACTGCTCGGCGGACTCGTCGGCGCCAGCGGCTTCGGCGGCTCGGTGTTCAACCGCGAGTTCTACCAGCTGGTGGACGCGCTGGTGATCAGGTTCCCGGTGCTGTTCATCGCCACGGCGTCCGCGGCGGCGATCGCGCTCGTCAGATGGCTGGGCTACCGGAGCCGCGAGATGCGCGGGTCACGCTCCGGCGGCCGGGCGGCCTGACCTCGGCTCAGCCGGCGGTCGGAGTCCGCAGATCCCGCCGCAGCTCCTGCGGCAGCGCGAAGATCAGGTGCTCGTCGGCGCTGTTGACCTCGACCACGTCGCCGTAGCCCCGCTCGCGCAGCCAGTCGAGGACCCCGAAGACCAGCTCGTCCGGGACCGACGCGCCCGAGGTGAGACCGACGCTGGTCACGCCGGTCAGCCACTCGTCCCTGACCTCCGAGGCGTCGTCGACGAGGTAGGAGGCGGCCGCGCCGGCGTCACGGGCGACCTCGACGAGCCGCACAGAGTTGGACGAGTTGCGCGACCCGACCACGATGACGAGCTCGCACTCCGCGGCGATCTCCTTGACGGCGACCTGCCGGTTCTGGGTGGCGTAGCAGATGTCGTCGCTCGGCGGCCCCTGCAGCAGCGGGAACCGCGCGCGCAGCGCGCGCACCACGTTGTCCGTCTCGTCGACCGACAGCGTCGTCTGCGACAGGTAGGCGACCCGAGCCGGGTCACGGACCTGGACGGTCGCCGCCTCGGCCGGCCCGTCGACCAGCTTGATGTGCTCGGGCGCCTCACCGGTGGTGCCGACCACCTCCTCGTGCCCCTCGTGGCCGATCAGCACGATGTCGTAGTCGTCGGCGGCGAACCGGCGCGCCTCGACGTGCACCTTGGTGACCAGCGGGCAGGTCGCGTCGATCGTCCGCAGGCTCCGCGCGGCCGCCTCGTCGTAGACCGTCGGGGCGACGCCGTGCGCGGAGAGCACGACGGTCGCACCTTCGGGGACCTCCTCCGCCTCCTCGACGAAGACCGCGCCGAGCGACTCGAGCCGCTTCACCACGTGGATGTTGTGCACGATCTGCTTGCGCACGTAGACCGGCGCGCCGTAGACCTCCAGCGCCTTCTCCACCGTCTGGACCGCCCGGTCGACGCCTGCGCAGTAGCCGCGGGGCTTGGCGAGCAGGACGCGACGGGCCGGGGTGGACATGACCCCAGTGTACGGGCGCCCGCGGCGTCGCCCGCGGGAGCAGCCGGTTAGTCCGCGGTCGGCGCAGGGCAGGAGTCCCGGCGTACCCCTGATCCCGGAAGGACCGCAGCATGCCCACCCCCGACACCAGCGTCGTCACCAAGCCGATCCGAGCCGGCCTGACCCTGATCACGTTCGGCGCCTCGCGAGCTGTCACGCTGCCGCAGGCGCTGCTGTCGCGGGTCCCCGGCGAGGTACTGCAGCGGGCGGTCCAGGCGGGCGGGCTCGCCGTGCAGGCCGGTGGCCTGGCCGCCAAGGGGTACGGCGAGCTGGCGCAGCGCGGCGAGCAGACCGTTACGCTGGTGCGGACCCGGCTCGGCATGGGCGACGCGCGGCCGGCGGCGGGCGGCGACGCGGCGGGGCCCACGACCGACCCCTACCTGGGCGGACCGCTCGAGCCGGTGGAGGACATCCGCGAGGCAGTGTTCCTGTCCGAGGAGGACGCGACCGAGGTCGCTGAGGCGGCGGACGGCGCGACGCTCGGCCACGACGAGCTGCCGCTCGAGGACTACGACCACATGACGCTCACTGCGCTCCGGTCGCGGATCCGCTCCCTGGACGCGGCCCAGCTCGTGCAGCTGCGCGAGTACGAGCAGGCGCACGCCAACCGGCTGCCGGTCATCAAGTCGTTCGACACCCGGCTGGCCAAGCTCGCCAGGGACAGCGCGGTGCCGCCGCCCGCCCCGCCGCCGCCGCCCGCCGTACTCCCGGAGTAGTCGCTCGCCGCTGTCCACCCTCCAGCTCTGGCCGCGCCGTAGGGTTGACCGGTGGCCGTCCAGAGCTCCGCGGAGCAGCCGATCCCGGTGCGCACCGTCGCCCGGCACATCGGTGAGTGGGTCGCCCGGCTCGGCCGGGTCTGGGTCGAGGGCCAGATCGCCGAGCTCTCGCGCCGACCCGGCGCGGGAACGGTCTTCATCACGCTGCGCGACCCGGTCGCCGACGTCTCGCTGCGGCTCACCTGCGCGCGCGGTGTCTGCGACGCCCTCGACCCGCCGCTGCAGGACGGTCAGCGGGTGGTCGTCTGGGCCAAGCCGGACTTCTACCTCAACCGGGGCTCACTCGCGCTGACGGCGTTCGAGATCCGGCCGGTCGGCGTCGGCGCGCTGCTCGCGCGGCTCGAGCACGTCAAGAAAGTCCTTGCCGCAGAAGGGCTCTTCGCCGCCGACCGCAAGCGCGCGCTGCCGTTCCTGCCGCGATCCGTCGGCCTGATCTGCGGTCGCGAGTCGGCCGCCATGCGCGACGTCGTCAACATCTCGCGGCGCCGCTGGCCGGCGGTGGACCTGGAGGTGCGCGAGGTCGCCGTACAGGGTCCGTTCGCCGTCGCCGCGGTGATCGAAGCGCTGGCCGAGCTGGACCGGCTCGCCGCCGTGGACGTCATCATCGTGACGCGCGGCGGCGGCTCGGTGGAGGACCTGCTGCCGTTCTCGGACGAGTCGCTGTGCCGCGCCGCCGCGGCCTGCCGGACACCTGTCGTGTCCGCGATCGGCCACGAGCAGGACGCTCCGCTGCTCGACTTCGTCGCTGACCTGCGCGCGTCGACGCCCACCGACGCCGCCAAGCGGGTCGTCCCGGACGTGACCGAGGAGCTGACCAGGGTGGCGCGGCTGCGCCGCAGCGCCTGGCGCGCGGTGACCGCCAAGGTCGAGCGCGAGGCGTCGTGGGTCGCGGCGGCGCGGTCGCGGCCGAGCCTCGCCGACCCGGTCGCCGCGATCGTCGACCGGCGCGCCGAGCAGGTGGCGGCGCTGCGGGCCAGGTCGCACCGGGTCGTCGCCGCGTGCGTCGAGTCGGCCGGGCGCGACGTCGCCCACGCCAGGGCGCGCGTCGGCGCACTCTCCCCGGCCGCGACGCTGGAGCGCGGCTACGCGATCGTGCAGACCTCGGGCGGCGACGTCGTACGCGACGCGACCGACGTACAGCCGGGTGACCCGCTCACGCTCCGGCTCGCGAAGGGCCGGCTCGACGTCACTGCTGCTCAGCCGACCAGGTGAGGGCCGGCATCGTCCGGTCGACGAACCCGGCCGACCGGTAGAGCCGCTCACCGGCCGGTGCCGCGTGCAGGTGCACGCGAGTCACGTCGACCGATCCGAACCAGTCGAGGAGCGCCTGCAGAACCGCGCCCCCATGTCCCTGCCTCCGGTGCCTCGGGGAGTGTCGACATCGACGCGATGTGCCCGAAGCGGCCGGACGGCGTTCGCGGGCCGGGCAGGTGCTGCTCGACCCAGCCCACCCCCGACGACACCGGTACTCCGTCCGGCCCGTCGACCACGAAGGCGACGAACCGCTCGG
>DASQMY010000373.1:0-10347 GCA_035645255.1 Mycobacteriales bacterium | reverse complement strand
GTTTCCGGCCGAGCGAGTGACGGTGGCCAGGCCAGGACGCGGTCGGATTCACTCGCTTGCCGGTCGCGGCGTCCCGCCGGGCGGCCCCCCCGCGACGAATGGAGCGGTATTGAGCAGCGGACTGCACGCGGACGCCGTACGGGTGCTCGCGGAGTGGACCGCGCCCGACGCGGAGCGCGCGGCGCTGCGGGCGGAGTTCGCCGCGCTGCTGGCCGAGCGCGCGGACGGCGTGTGGCGCACCTGCGCGCCGGCGCACATCACCGCGAGCGCGCTGATCCTCGACGAGACCGGTTCGCGGGTGCTGCTCGACCTGCACGGCAGGGTGAAGCTGTGGCTGCAGATGGGCGGCCACTGCGAGCCTGGCGACACGACCGTCGCGGCCACCGCACTGCGCGAGGCCACCGAGGAGTCCGGCGTACCGGGCCTGCGGCTGCTCGGCGGGCCGGTCGACCTCGACAAGCATGCCGCTCCGTGCGCGCCCGGAGTCGTCGATCACCACTTCGACCTCCGGTACGTCGCCGTCGCGCCGGCCGGTGCGCAGCCGGTCACCAGCAGCGAGTCCGACGACGTGCGCTGGTTCGCCGTGGACGACCTGCCGAGCGCGACCAGCCACGACATGCCGCGCCTGGTCGCGGCGGCACGAGACCGGCTGCCCGGCCAGCCGAGCTGACCCGGGGCCGTGTGGATCAAGTCTGTGTGAGCCGGCAGTCGTCCAGCGGAACATTGGCAGCCGGCCAGCTGTTCGGTAGATTAGTTGCAGACGCAACAACCTGCTTGGAGGAGATCGACATGCCGGCCGTGACCGCAGACACCCTCACCTTGAGCCGCATCACCGACCCGGCGATCGTTGCTGCCGAGCGACCGGTCCGGTCGGTCACGACTGCGCCCACCGGCTACGAGGGCGAGGGCTTCCCGGTACGCCGCGCGTTCGCCGGCGTCGACAAGTCGCTGCTCGACCCGTTCGTCCACATGGACCAGATGGGCGAGGTCGAGTACGCGCCGGGCGAGCCCAAGGGCACCCCGTGGCACCCGCACCGCGGGTTCGAGACCGTCACCTACATGATCGACGGCACCTTCCAGCACCAGGACTCGACCGGTGGCGGCGGTCTCATCGAGAACGGCGCGACGCAGTGGATGACCGCCGGCGCCGGGATACTGCACATCGAGACGCCGCCCGAGGCGCTCGTCATGAGCGGTGGGCTCTTCCACGGCATCCAGCTCTGGGTCAACCTGCCGGCCGCCGAGAAGATGACTCCGCCGGCGTACCAGAACCTCGAGGGCGATGACGTGACGCTGCTCGCCTCGCCGGACGGCGGCGCGCTGATCCGCGTCATCGCCGGCGAGCTGGACGGGCACCGCGGGCCCGGTTCGACGCGTACGCCGATCAGCCTGGTCCACGCGACCGTGTCGGCCGGCGCACGGCTCTCGCTGCCGTGGCAGCCCGACTACAACGCGCTGCTCTACGTGCTCGCCGGCTCCGGCCGGGTGGGCGCGGAGGGGCGACCGATCAGGGCGGGCCAGCTGGCGGTGTTCGGCGCGGGTGACCGGCTGAGCGTCCAGGCCGACGACGTCCAGTCGGCGGCGAGCCCGAAGCTCGACGTGCTCGTCCTCGGGGGGCGCCCGATCCGCGAGCCGATCGCTCAGTACGGGCCGTTCGTGATGAACACGCAGGCGGAGCTGCGGCAGGCGATGGAGGACTTCCGGGCCGGGCGGCTAGGTGTGGTCCCGCCGGACGCCCTCATGCCGCACACCGGCTGACGTCTCGTACGCCGCAGATCATTTCGGACGGCTGCTGATCGGGGGGCCGGCGTACGGCGGCGAACTCCGGGTAGACGGACGGCATGGCCCGCAACGAGATCCTGATCGACGCCCCGCCGAGCGACGTCTTCGCCGTATTGGCCGACGGTCACAGCTACGAGCACTGGATCGTCGGCGCCAAGCGGATCCGCGCGGTCGACGCGGGGTGGCCGCAGCCGGGCACGTCGTTCCACCACTCGGTCGGCGTGGGTCCGATCCACGTCCGCGACAGCACGTCGGTCCTCGAGCGCCGCGGCCAGCAGATGCTCAAGCTGCGCGCGCGGGCCTGGCCGGTCGGGGTGGCGCACGTCGTGTTCGAGCTGCAGCACGAGGGCACCGGCACCCGCGTGGTGATGACGGAGAACCCCGTCGACGGCCCGGCGGCAAAGGTCGACAACCCGGTACAGCAGCTGCTGATCAAGCTCCGGAACGCCGAGACGCTGCGCCGGCTCCGCAAGCTGGCGACGAAGCGAGTCGGCGCGGCAACTTGACCGACCGGAGTCAGCCAGGCGGCCGGGTGCCGGATTCCTGCCGATCTGCGGCTTCAGCGCCGGTGCTAGCTGCAGTTTCCGGCTACGGATGGTCACGAGCGGTGCGCGAAATCGCGTCTATACAAGACCGTTATTCAGCCGTGATGATCGCCACCTGGTGCGGGGGGTGCCGACGAGGAGGGCCGCCTGGTGCGTGTCGACAGCTGCCTCATCTGTGGATGCCCGTGCGCGGTCGACGCGAGCGGCAACACCAGCGTGGCGGTGTCGTTGCGCAGCTCGTGCCAGCACGGCATGTGCGGCTGCCATCAGCTCGCCGAGGCGCACGCGTCCACGTCGGCGCGGCCGATCAGTGCTCCGCTCCCGATGCGGTCGAGCTCGCTGCGCGTGAGCCGTCGCCGCCTGGTCTGAGGACGAGCACGACCGCGCAGGCCAGCAGGGCGGCGAGCACGACCGGCCCGGCGCCGGCCCGGACCCAACGCGTGACGCCCGCGACACCGGGCGGCAGCGCGACCGACCGCCCCGGCAGGTAGGCGAGCGTCAGCATCGTCGTGACGGCCAGCAGCAGCTCGTCCCATCGGCTCCGGACGAGCAACGCGACGAGCGCCCACGCCGGCGCGGTGTACCACGGCAGCAGGTAGGTCGCGGCGAGCAGCCAGGCGACCACCGGGACGGCCACCACCTGCGCCACGGCGCCCGGCGGCCGGGTGCCCGCGCGGCTCAACCCGCCGGCGCGCCAGAGCAGCGCGGTGATCGCGCACAGCAGCAGCAGCGAGAGCGTAGTCAGGATGTTGCGCGAGGTCGCCCGCCCGGCCACCCGGTCCAGCTGTACGGCGATCGGCCGCCACAGCGTGGCGTGCGAGACGAACCGGGACGCCTCCCGCGCCTGCACGAGCGCCGTCGTACCGCCGGCCAGCAGGTACGACGGCACCGCGACGAGCAACGCGGTGCCGGTGACGACGGCAAGGTCGCGCAGCCGGTGCCTGAGGTGCCACGCCACGCCGGCGGCGGCCAGCCCGGCGGTGAGCTTCACCGACACCGCACCGCCGAGGAGTACGCCGGCCAGCCACGGCCGGCGGTGCAGCGCCAGCACTGCGGCGACGACCGGCAGCGTGACCAGCGCATCCACGTGCGCACTGGCGACCAGCTGGTACATCAGCAGCGGGTTGACCGCGAAGAGCAGCGCCGCCCGTCTCCTGGCCGGCGCCGGTCCGGCGTACCGGTCGAGGAGGGCGGTGGTCGCCAGGAACGCCGCGGCCGAGAGCCAGACGAGTCCCATGACGCCCCAGCGCACCGAGTCACCGGCGACCCGCATGACCGCTGCGTGCAGACCGGTGGCGACCGGGCCGTAGACCGACGGCGTGTCCCGCCACGGCGCGGTGACGGCTCGGGCCACCGGGTCGCCCGGCAGGTCGTCGGCAGTGGTGGTGTAAGGGTCGCGGCCGGTCGCGGCCATCCGGCCGTAGGCGGCGTAGCTGTAGACGTCGTCCGAGCCGGTCGGCGGCACCAGGCAGAGCGCCAGCACCGCGACAGCGCTGCCCGCCAGCAGCGACCGGACCCGCGGCTGCCAGCCGGCGTGCAGGGCGCGCCAGGCGAGCAGCAGCCCGGCCGCGCCCGCCGCGGTCGCGGCGTACAGCATGAGGGTCACGGTCCACGCGGACGGGGCGACGCCGAGCGAGTACGGCGGCAGTGCGCCGCCGCCGGGGAGCGCGTGCGCCGCGACACTCGGTCCGAGCAGCGCGGTGAGCCAGTAGAGCAGGAGGCTCGCCGCGATCAGCGCCAGCCCGGCAGCGCCGCGCCGCGCGCTGGTGTCCATGCCGCAGAACTCTGGCACGCGGTCAGCAAGGGCACGAAGACGCCCCGCCCACCATCGGCGAGGAGGTGAGCGGGGCGAGCGGAGGATGCGAGATTCGAACTCGCGAGGGGTTGCCCCCAACACGCTTTCCAAGCGTGCGCCATAGGCCAACTAGGCGAATCCTCCGCCGGTGAGGATAGCCGAACGCCGAGTCGGCCGGCGCGGTTAGACTGCCCGGTAGACCCCTCGCGCGGCGTTACCCTGCTCAACTCCCCCAGGGCCGGAAGGCAGCAAGGGTCGGCGGGCTCTAGCGGGTGCGCGAGGGGTCCTTTGCTTCCGCGTTCGCCGGTGCTGCCCCGGTGCTGAGGGCGTCGCCGTACCACCAGGGGTTGATCGATGAGTCTGGCGCTCTACCGCAAGTACCGGTCGCAGACGTTCGCCGAGCTCATCGGGCAGGAGCACGTCACCGAGCCGCTGCAGCAGGCGCTCCGCTCCGGTCGCGTCCACCACGCCTACCTCTTCTCCGGCCCGCGCGGCTGTGGGAAGACCTCCAGCGCGCGCATCCTCGCCCGGTCGCTCAACTGCGAGAACGGCCCGACCCCGGACCCGTGCGGCACCTGCGATCAGTGCGTCGCGATCGCCGCCGGCACCAGCCTCGACGTCGTCGAGCTGGACGCCGCGAGCCACGGCGGAGTCGACGACGCGCGCGACCTGCGCGAGCGGGCGTTCTACTCGCCGGTCTCGGCGCGCTACAAGGTCTACATCGTCGACGAGGCGCACATGGTCAGCCGGGAGGGCTTCAACGCCCTGCTGAAGCTCGTCGAGGAGCCGCCCGACTACCTCAAGTTCGTCTTCGCGACGACGGAGCCCGACAAGGTGCTGCAGACGATCAAGTCGCGCACCCACCACTACCCGTTCCGCCTCATCGGCCCGCGGGTGCTGCAGGCGCATCTGGCCGGCATCTGCGCCCGCGAGGGCATCGAGATCGACCCGCGCGCGCTCACCCTCGTGACCCGCTCCGGCGGCGGCTCCGCCCGCGACGCGCTCAGCGTCCTCGACCAGCTGATCGCGGGCGCCGGCGCCGAGGGCGTCACCTACGACCGGGCCCTCTCGCTGCTCGGCGTCACGGACCTCGCGCTGCTCGACGAGGTCGTCGACGCGCTCGCCGCCCGCGACGGCGCGGCGGTCTTCGCGACCGTCGCCAGGGTCGTCGACGCCGGTCACGACCCGCGCCGGTTCGCCGCCGACCTGCTCGAACGGCTGCGCGACCTGATCATCCTCAAGGCGGTCCCCGACGCGACCGACCGCCACCTGATCGACGTCGACTCCGACCAGCTGACGCGGATGACCCAGCAGGCCGGGTCCTTCGGCCCGGCCGAGCTGTCCCGCGCGGCCGACCTGGTCAACGCCGGACTCACCGAGATGCGCGGTACGACGAGTCCCCGGCTGGTGCTCGAGCTGACCTGCGCGCGGGTGCTGCTGCCGGCCGCGGCGCGCGACGAGGCGGCGACGCTGGCCCGCGTCGAGCGGCTGGAGCGCCGGTTGTCGATCGGCGGGGCGCCGGAGGCTCCGGCAGGCGAGCCCGCCAAGCCGCGTCAGCAGGCGCCGGACCCGGCTGCCGCGACAGCGACGCCGACTCGCGAGGTGGCGCCCGAGACACCCAGCCGCCCGGCCCAGCAGTCCGCCGGCCGACTTGCTGCCCCGGCTGCTGCCGCTGCGGAAGCTGGTCAACCCACAGCCGAGAGCAGCAATGGTGCCGCCGCGACGTCGAGCTGGCCGGCGGTGGCCCGGACGGGTGGGCCAGCAGCGCCGGCACCCGAGGCGCCGGCCGCCGCAACAGCCCCTGCGCGCCGCGCCTCAGCTGCCACTGCGCCAGGTGGCGCCGCCGCGGGCGGCGGGATCGACGCGGCCGCCGTACGCCGGGTGTGGTCGGACGTCCTCGACGCGGTCCGCGTGCGCAAGCGGACCACCCACGCGCTGCTGCTCAACGCGCAGGTCACCACCGTCGAGGAACGCGACATGGCGGTCAGCTTCAACACCGCGCCACTGGCCAGGCAGTTCAGCCAGGGGGTCAACGTCGACCTGCTGCGCGAGGCGCTGCTCGAGATCCTCGGCGTCGACTGGTCGATCACGATCACGGTCGGGGGCGCCGCGGACGACCAGGCGACGGCGCCGGCCGGCGTACCGCGCCCTGCCGGGCAGCCCACCCGCCCGGCCGACTTCGCGGCGGGCGACGAGCCGACAGACCACGAGGAGCCGGAGCAGACTTCCGGCCGGCAATCGGGGGAGGATGCAGCCGTGGCCCTGCTCAAGTCGGGGCTCGGCGCGCAGGTGATCGGCGAGGTCGAGGCCTGAGCGCGCACCGACGAGACGACCGAGACACCGGAGGAACCCGTGAAGCAAGGCGGCGGTGGGCAGCCGAGCATGCAGGCGATGCTCCAGCAGGCACAGAAGATGCAGCAGCAGATGCTGCAGGCACAGGAGGAGCTCGGCGCCGCGCAGGTCGACGGCACCGCGGGCGGCGGGCTGGTCACCGCGACGGTCAGCGGGGTCGGCGAGCTGATCGGACTCGCCATCGACCCCAAGGCGGTCGACCCGGACGACACCGAGACGCTGGCCGACCTGGTCGTCGCCGCCGTCCGCGACGCCAACGAGAACGCGCAGAAGCTGCAGGCCGAGAAGATGGGCCCGCTGGCCGGTGCCGCCGGCGCGCTGGGGATCCCGGGGCTCTGACTTGTACGAGGGCGCGGTCCAGGACCTGATCGACGAGCTCGGCCGGCTCCCCGGCGTCGGGCCGAAGAGCGCGCAGCGGATCGCGTTCCACCTGCTGTCGGCCGACCAGGCCGACGTCAAGCGGCTGGTCCACGCGCTCGAGCAGGTCAAGGACAAGGTCCGCTTCTGCACGGTTTGCGGCAACGTCTCCGAGGCCGACGAGTGCCGGATCTGCCGCGATCCCCGGCGCGACCTGAGCGCGATCTGCGTGGTCGAGGAGCCCAAGGACGTCGTCGCGATCGAGAAGACGCGGGAGTTCAAGGGCCGCTACCACGTGCTCGGCGGCGCGATCAGCCCGATCGAGGGCATCGGGCCCGACGACCTGCGCATCCGCGAGCTGATGACCAGGCTCGCCGACGACGTCGTGACCGAGCTGATCATCGCGACCGACCCCAACCTCGAGGGCGAGGCGACCGCGACCTACCTGGCCCGGCTGATCAAGCCGATGGGGCTGCGAGTCACCCGCCTGGCCTCGGGGCTGCCGGTCGGGGGCGATCTGGAGTACGCCGACGAGGTGACGCTCGGGCGGGCGTTCGAGGGACGCCGGCTGCTCGACGTCTAGGACGCGCTGGGCGCCGGTGGCGCTGACAAGGTCGCGGTCGGTGCCGCTGATGGTGTCGCCGACTGGCTCGGCAGCGCGGTCGGCGTGACCGGCGGCACGAACTCCTTCGCCGTCGGCTTCGGGCCAAGCCTGGTCAGCGCAAGACCGCCGGACCGCAGCTTCGCCGACAGCAGTACGCCGGTCGCCGGGTCGAAGCAGTAGTCGCCCGACTCGAAGCCCTTGCCGGGCTCCGGCGCCTGGCCGGGCGTCGGCGTACGCAGGTCGGACTGGCGCTGCACCGTGAAGCACCGGCCGCCTTCGACGCCGCCGATCGCCGGCGCGTCGGGGCGCGCGGTGACCCGGAAGTCCTCCGGCTTGTCGCGGACACCCTGGGCCGCGGTCGTGAAGAGCTCCTGGACGACGGGGTTGAACGCGTCGGGGATCGGCTCGCCCGGCTTCGCGACCAGGTAGCAGCTGGGCGTCCCGCCACCGGTCGGCCCGGAGCAGGCGACCGAGCCGGCGCGCACCGTGTAGAAGCTCGCGGTCTGCGTCCCGCGGACCAGGTCGAGCCGGAAGTCGGGCTTGGCGGCGAGGATGCGCAACGTGCCGCTGCTCCCGCCGGCCAGCGCCGCGTCGAAGTCGTACGTCGCGTCGTACGCCGCTTCGGCCGCCTTGCCGGCCAGCGCGACCAGCTCCTCGCGCGCCTCCGCCGTCCCGGTGCCGGTCGCACTCGGCGTGGCCACCGTCGTAGCACTCGCGGTCGGCGCGGACGTCGTGGGAGTGGACGCAAGAGTCGGTGTGCCGCGGTCGTCGGCTTCGTCATCGCCGCTGCATGCCACCGACACGAGCACGAGCGCCACCGCGGCGGCGGTTCGGACGAGAGGTTGGGTCACCACCCGATCGTGCCACGTGGACCCGGTCGGGGCCCGCCGCAGGGGTGTCAGCGGCCTGCAGCGCCGACGGTTTCAGTGTCTGCGGCTAAACTTCGGGTCACTTCCCCGAGGCACGAGAGGACTGGACCCGCCGTGGCACTCGTCGTGCAGAAGTACGGCGGCTCGTCGGTCGCGGACGCCGAGCGGATCAAGCGGGTCGCCGAGCGGATCGTCTCGACGAAGAAGGACGGCAACGACGTGGTCGTCGTCGTCTCGGCGATGGGCGACACGACCGATGACCTGATCGACCTCGCCAACCGGGTGTCGCCCCTGCCGCCGCCGCGCGAGATGGACATGCTGCTGACCAGCGGCGAGCGGATCTCGATGGCGCTGCTCGCCATGGCGATCGCCAACCTCGGGATGACCGCGCGCAGCTTCACCGGCAGCCAGGCCGGCATCATCACCGACTCGGCGCACGGCAAGGCGCGGATCATCGACGTGACCCCGGGCCGCATCCGCACCGCGCTCGACGAGGGCCACATCGTCATCGTCGCCGGCTTCCAGGGCGTCAGCGTCGACAGCAAGGACATCACCACGCTCGGCCGCGGCGGCTCGGACACCACTGCGGTGGCGCTCGCCGCAGCGCTCAAGGGCGACGTGTGCGAGATCTACACCGACGTCGACGGCGTCTACACCGCCGACCCGCGGCTCGTGCCCAACGCCCGCAAGATCGACGTCATCTCCTACGAGGAGATGCTCGAGATGGCCGCGTCCGGCGCCGGCGTGCTGATGCTGCGCTGCGTCGAGTACGGCCGCCGGCACGGTGTCGACATCCGGGTGCGCTCGTCGTTCAACACGAGGACGGGAACGCTCGTCACGGAAGGCGGCAACATGGAGCAGGCGATCATCGCGGGCGTCGCGCACGACCGCAGCGAGGCCAAGGTCACGATCGTCGACGTGCCCGACAAGCCGGGCGAGGCCGCCGCGATCTTCCGCACGCTCGCCGACACCGGCATCAACCTCGACATGGTCGTGCAGAACATCAGCCACGCGGCGAGCGGCCGCACCGACATCTCGTTCACCCTCCCCAAGGCGGACGGCCCGGCCGCGCTGCAGGCGCTCGACAAGGTCAAGGCGGCCATCGGCTTCGGCAACCTGCTGTACGACGACCACATCGGCAAGGTCTCGCTGATCGGCGCCGGCATGAAGAGCCACCCCGGCGTCACCGCGACGATGTTCGAGGCGCTCGCCGGGGCAGGGGTCAACATCGAGATGATCTCGACGTCGGAGATCCGCATCTCGGTCGTCTGCCGCGACACAGACGTGCCCGCCGCCGTTCAGGCGATCCACGACGCGTTCGACCTGGGTGCCGACGAGATGGCCGAGGTCGGCGGCGTCCGGTCAGGAGCCGACGCATGAGCCGCAAGCCCACCCTCGCAGTCGTCGGCGCGACCGGCGCCGTCGGCACCGTGATGCTGTCGATCCTCTCCGAGCGCCCGGACGTGTGGGGCGAGATCAAGCTCGTCGCGTCGGCGCGCTCGGCCGGTCGCCGGCTGGTCGTCCGTGGCGAGGAGGTCGAGGTCCTCGCGCTCGCACCCGAGGTGTTCGACGGCGTCGGCGTCGCGATGTTCGACGTGCCGGACGAGGTGTCCGCCGAGTGGGCGCCGATCGCCGAAGCCCGCGGCGCGGTGGCCGTCGACAACAGCGGCGCGTTCCGGATGGACCCTGACGTGCCGCTCGTCGTACCCGAGGTCAACGGCCAGGCCGCGGCGAGCCGGCCGAAGGGCATCATCAGCAACCCCAACTGCACGACGCTGACGATGATCGTGGCGCTCGGCGCGCTGCACCGCGCGGCCGGCCTCGAGTCGCTGGTCGTCGCGTCCTACCAGGCCGCGTCCGGCGCCGGCCAGGCCGGCATCGACACGCTGCACCAGCAGCTCGGCAAGGTCGCCGGCGACGCGACACTGGGCACTCGGGCCGGCGACGTACGCGAGGTCATCGGTGACGACCTGGGCGCGTTCCCGGCACCGCTCGCGCTCAACGTCATCCCGTGGGCCGGTTCGCTCAAGGACGACGGGTGGA
>DASQMY010000372.1:0-1620 GCA_035645255.1 Mycobacteriales bacterium | reverse complement strand
GAGGGCAGCGGGTAGAGGATGAACGCCGGCCAGTCCGGGTGGTCCTGCACGATCAGGTGCGGCCAGCCGAACGCGGTCGGCAGCGCGTGCACCGGCTGCAGCGTCGCGTCGATGACGCCGTGATGCACCTTGTCGAGCACGACACGGGCGCGCTCCGGGTCGGCGCGCGCGGCCGGCGAGAGCGACTCGAGAGCGGCGTACACGCCCTGCCGGCCGAGGAGGTCGCGGCGGCGCTGCGCGTCGGCGGTCAGCGTCGCGCGCAGCCGGTGCCACTCCGCGCCGAAGAACGCGTCGTTGCACGCCTCGAGCAGTCGACGCAGCCGGAGCCGGAACGCCGCGGGGTCGGCCAGCAGCAGGTCCGCCGCCGCCGACTCCTCGCGGCCGCGGGCCCGCGCGTAGGTGCGCACCCGCTGCTGGAGGGCCGGGCTGGCGAGCAGCCCGCGCAGCTCGGTCCGGGGACCGCCACCGCGCAGCGGGTAGGCGGCCTCCTCGGCGAACCGGTCGATCGGGAGTGCGGCGATGCCGTCCAGCTCGGTGGCCAGCTCCGCGCCGAGCCGGTCGGGCGCCGGGAGCAGGAAGCTCGCGTGGTAGGGCCGCCACAGGAAGGCCAGCGCCCGGGCCTCGGCGGCGACCGCGCCCGCCAGCCGCGTCGTCGTCGCGGTCACCCAGTCGGCGTGCGCCGGGTGGTGGTCGGGTCGGGCGAGGACGTGCAGGGCGGCGGTCAGCTCGGCGAGCGCGGAGACGCCGAAGACCACCCGCGCCGTGTCGCCGTCGCGCACCTGCACCGTGACCGCCATGGCGACCAGTCTGCCGGGTGCCGGCGCGGCGGGCCGCCGGCCGCAGGTGCGGGTAGGGTCTGCCGGTGGCCAGCTTCCGTGTCGTCGTGCCGCCGAGTGCGGCAGAGCTCACCGCCGGGTTCGACCGCGTGCGCGCCGAGCTGGAGCTCCCCGAGGAGTTCCCGCCGGACGTCGTCGCGGAGGCCGAGGCCGCCGTCGCCAAGGCACCCGGCGCGGAGTACGCCGACGCGACCGACCTCGAGCTGCTCACCATCGACCCGCCCGGCAGCATGGACCTCGACCAGGCGATGCACCTCGAGCGCGCCGGCGCCGGCTACCTCGTGCACTACGCGATCGCCGACCCGGGGTTCTTCATGAGCGTCGGCGGAGCGCTGGACACCGAGTCGCGGCGTCGCGGGCAGACGCTGTACAGCCCGGACACCCGCACGCCGCTCTACCCCGCCGTGCTGTCCGAGAACGGCGGCTCGCTGCTGCCCGACCAGCAGCGGCCGTCGGTGCTGTGGCGGTTCGAGCTCGACTCGTCCGGCGTCGTGACCGCGGTCACGGTGCGCCGCGCCGTCGTCCGCAGCCGCCGCCGGCTGACGTATGACGAGGCGCAGCTGCGCATCGACGACGGACCGGAAGACGAGCCGCTGCTGCTGCTGCGCGAGGTGGGCCGGCTCCGGCAGGAGATCGAGGCAGCGCGCGGCGGCGTCACGCTCGACGTGCCGGAGCAGGAGGTCGTCCGCGACGGCGAGGGCTACCGCCTGCAGTACCGCGCGCCACTGGGCGTCGAGGACTGGAACGCGCAGCTCAGCCTGCTCACCGGCATGTCGGCGGCCGA
>DASQMY010000371.1:0-3858 GCA_035645255.1 Mycobacteriales bacterium | reverse complement strand
TGACGAACTCGCTGAGCGCCGTCAGGCCGACCACGACGGCGAGCACGGCGACCCGAGGCGCGACGCCGAGCGTGCTGACCGCCGCAACGCCGACCACGGCGCCGAGCGCGTTGGCGCCGGCATCGCCGAGCATCAGCCGCTCCCGCAGGTCCAGCGGCAGCAGTCCGGCGATGACGCCGAGCGGCCAGCAGAGCGCCAGGCTGACCGCCGGCCGGCGGACCAGCAGCAGCGCCGCGGCCGCGATCAGCGCGACCTTGAGCGCGCGTCCGGGCCGCAGGTCGAACAGGTTGACCAGGTTGGCCGCCCCGGCGATGACCAGCGTGTCGAGCAGCAGCCGCACCCACGCCGTACCGTCGAGGATCGCCGCGGCCGCGAGCGCCGCCGCCCCGACCCCGGCGATCTTCACCGCCCCGCTGGTGACCTGGCCGGTGCCGAGCGCCGTGAGGTGACCGCGCAGCCCCTTCGCGTGCGTCTCGCCGTGCAGGTCGTCGTACAGCCCGACCACGCCGGCGCCGGCGACCACGACGCACATCGCGAGCGCAGTCCGCCGCAGGTCCGCCCGGTCGCCCGCCGCCGCGACCGCCGCCAGCCCGGCCAGGGCGGAGACGATGACCACCGGTCCGCCCAGCAGCCAGACGCGCGAGCCGCGGAAGTTGACGCGCGACCAGTAGCCCGGCGAACGGCGCAACGGGCGCGTCGCCCACCAGGCCGCCCACACCGCCAGCGCGCCGCCCGCCGCGAGGAGGGCGCCGAGGACGGCCGTCACGGCCCGTCGGTGAGGTCCGGGATCGCGTCGCCCCCGTCGCCGTAGTGGCCGAAGCCGCCGGCCAGCCGCTCGACGATCGCGAACACCGTCGCGACCCGGCCGGCCGGAGTGTCGGCGTTGTCCACCGAGCTCACGTCGGACGACAGGGACACGTCGCGCCGCACGCCGTCGATGAGGCTGCCCGCCACCCCGCCGCCCTGCGGCGACACGGCGACGACGGCGCGCGAGGTCGTGGCCAGCGCGCCGACCACCTCGCTGACGACGTGGATCGAGGCCCGGCTCTCCGGCGTCGCCTCGGCCGGAGGCACCCGCGCGACGACCACGAAGATGTCGGTGGCCGGCTCGTCGCCGTCGACCGCGATCAGGTCGGCCTGCTCGAACGCCGTCAGGACCTTCGTGACGTCCTGCGGGGACGCCGGCTGCCGTGGCGCCGTACCGGAGGGCGCGGGCGTCGGCGTGCCGTCCGCCGGTGCAGCGGTCCCGGCGCCGGTCGCGGCCGGCGCCGGCGTCGCGGTGACCGCGGCGGAGCCGCTCGGCGAGAGGCTCTGCCGTGCCGTCGCCGAGCCGCTCGGCGTCGCATCGGGCCCAGCGTCCGGCGCGCCGCCGTCCGGCTCCGTCACCGGCGCCGACGTGCCGAGGACCTCGGCAAGCTCGGCGGCGATGCGCTGCATGGCCGGTGCACCGTCGGGGAACGTCAGGCCGGTCGGCACCGCGCTTGCCGCCACCGTCTCGAGCTCGGCGGCAGAGGTCGGGTCAGCGAGCTTGTCCTGCAGCTCGACGATGCCGGCGACCTCGCCGCCGGCCGCTTCGATCGCCGACACGACCCCGTCACGGGTGCGCTTGTCGGCGTCCGGGGTGGTGACCAGCGTGACGCGTCGACCGGTCAGCCGCCCACCGACGGCGATCGGCAGCACCTCCTCGGAGAAGGTGTTGGCGCCGCGCAGCCGCCCGGTCAGCTCGTCGATCTCCGCCCGGCGCGCCGCGTTGTTGGCGGTCAGGTTGTCCACCCGGCCGCGCAGGTCCGTCACGATCGCCGGGTTGATGGCGGCTGTGCCGAGGACGATGCCGACGGCGAGGGCCAGGAACACCGCGAGGATCGACACCAGGTGGTAGCGGAAGTCGACCATCTAGGAGTTCAGCCTGCCCAGCCAGTGGGTGAAGTCGCGCCACGCGTCGTTCACGATGTCAGCGTAGATGCTGCCGGCGGGCGAGATCGAGAGCGCCGCAGCCATGGCGACGAGCGCCCCGACGACGAGGACGAGCAGCGACCAGGCGTTGATCCGGCTGCGGTAGAGCCGGCTGACGCCCTTCGCGTCGACGAGCTTGCTGCCGACCCGCAGCCTGGTCAGGAACGTCGACGCCATGCCCGAGCGGCCCTTGTCGAGGAACTCGACGAGGGTCGCGTGGGTGCCGACCGCGACGATCAGCGTCGCGCCTTTCTCGTCGGCGAGCAGCATCGCGACGTCCTCGCTGGTGCCCGCTGCGGGGAACACCACCGCGGTCAGGCCCAGCGCCTCCACGCGGGCGAGGCCGGGCGCGCGGCCGTCGGCGTACGCGTGGACGACGATCTCCTTCGCCTGCCGCAGCGCGCGCTCGGAGACCGAGTCCATGTCGCCGACGACCAGGTCCGGCTTGTAGCCCTCGTCCAGCAGCGCGTCGGTGCCGCCGTCGACGCCGATCAGGACCGGTCGGTACTCGCGGATGTACGGCCGGAGCGCCTGCAGGTCGGTCTTGTAGTGGTAGCCGCGGACGACGATCAGCGCGTGCCGGCCCTCGAGCGACGTGCGGATGTCGGGTACGCCGATGCCGTCGAAGAGCAGGTCGCGCTCGCGCCTGATGTAGTCCATGGTGTTGGCGGCGAACGCGTCGAGCTGCGTCGCCATGCCCGCCCTCGCCTCGGCCATCTCGGCTTGCACGAGCTCGGCGGTCTGCTCCGTCCCTCTGGCGACGGCGGCCTCGCCGCGGAAGACGACGCCTTCGTGCACGCGGATGAGCTCACCCTCGCGGACGCGCTCCCAGAGCGCCCCGTCGACCGCGTCGATCAGCGGGACGCCGGCGGTGAGCAGGATCTCCGGGCCGAGGTTGGGGTAGCGCCCCGAGATGCTCGGCGCGGTGTTGAGGACGGCGCCCGCGCCGCAGGCGACGAGCGCCTCGGCGCTGACCCGGTCGATGTCGACGTGGTCGATCACCGCGATGTCGCCGGGCTTGAGGCGCTTGGTGAGGTCCTTGGTACGCCGGTCGAGTCGCGCCACGCCGGTGACACCGGGCAGCTGAGGCTGCCGGCTACGGCGCAGCGTCGCGAGCCTCACACGGGCCATCTTGCCAGAGTGCGCCTCGCGCCCCGATGACGCCACGCCTTACCGGGTGCGCAGCGTCACAGGGGGCTCAGCGCCCGCCGATCCGCGTCGCGGGCGTGCTGCGGAGCAGGTCCGCAACCGTCAGAAGTAGTCCCAACAGTGCGCGGCCGGCCCCGCGAAGGCCGCCGCGAGTCCGGCGTACGCGGCGGGGCGGTCGGCGCGGAGCAGGCCGAGCCGCTGCAGCGACTCCGGGTCGAGGCGACCGGCGTACAGCGCGGCGAGTCCACCGGGTCGCAGCCCCACGTGCCCCTCGCCGCCGCGCTCCAGCCGGCCGGCGCCGCCGGCCACCTCCAGCCGCCACCGACCGGCGTTGCCAGGCAGCTCGTCGTCCACGAGCTCGAGGTCGACCTGCGCCGTGACGCCCGCGGGGAACCCGCGCCCCGCCACCGCGGCCGGCGCGTCGACGACGCGCAGCATCCACGAGTGGTGGTCATGGACCGTGGGCTCGGGGTCGACGACGAAGTGCTCGAGCTCCCGTACCGACGCGTTGACCTCGACGGTGGAGGTCACCGTGGAGGACGACCCGACCAGCGCGAGGATCCGCTGCCAGCCGCCCGCGTCGAGCGCGAAGACGTCGCCGACCCGGATGAGCGCCCCGCTTTGTCCTGCGTCGTCGCGGTCGCGGCGATACGCGACGAGAGCCGTGACGGCACCGCCGGACTCCTCGACGTAGACCTCGGCGCCGGGCTGGTCGAGGCGCAGCCGCCACGCCCAGCGGGCGGCGTCCCGGTCGAG
>DASQMY010000370.1:0-3746 GCA_035645255.1 Mycobacteriales bacterium | reverse complement strand
CGTGCCCGGCAGGTCTTCCTTCTTCGTCGGCATGGTCGCCACCTCCATCGACTCAGGTACCGCGGTGGTTCCCCAGCCGACGGGTCCTATGCCTCAGCCGGCTCGCCGTCGCCGTGGGTCTCGCTGATCGGCGGCTCGACGAAGCCCTCGGTGCCGGAGCCCGGCTCGACCGGCTGGCTGGGCGACGGCGCGCCCGGCACGTTGGCGACCGCCTCGGCGGCCGACGCGTTGCCGTCGGCGAGCAGCCGCTCCACGGCGCTGTCGGTCAGCCGCTTGAACTTCCGCCGCGGTCGCGTGCGGTCCAGCACGGCGACCTCGAGCGAGTCGGCGTTGATCTCCCGCTCGCCCTGCGCGCTCAGCGCGGCGACGGCGAGCGTGACCGCCGCGGCGAGCGTCAGCCCTTCGTCGTGGTGGTCCTTGAGGTAGGTCGCGAGCGGCTCCGACTGCCCGCCCATCGCGACGAAGCCGCGCTCGTCGGCCACCGACCCGTCATAGGTGAGCCGGTAGAGCTGGTCACCCAGCGCGTCGTCGCCGATCTCGGCGACCACGATCTCGACCTCGTACGGCTTCTGCTCCTGCGTGAAGATCGTGCCGAGGGTCTGGGCGTAGGCGTTGGCCAGGCCGCGGCCGGTCACGTCGCGCCGGTCGTACGCGTAGCCGCGCATGTCGGCCAGCCGGACGCCGGCGACCCGCAGCGACTCGAACTCGTTGTACTTGCCGACCGCGGCGAAGGCGATCCGGTCGTAGATCTCGCTGACCTTGTGCAGCGCGCTGGACGGGTTCTCGGCGACGAAGAGGATCCCGTCGACGTACGTCATGGCTAGGACGCTGCGGCCGCGGGCGATGCCCTTGCGCGCGTACTCCGAGCGGTCGCGCATCTGTTGCTCGGCGGGGACGTATCCGAACTGCATCGACACGGGCGAGCCTCTCGGTGGAGCCGGTCAGGACGGGTGGCGGTCAGCCGCCGATGTTGGCGTGCCGGTCGACGACGATGGACTCGACGATCGCACCGATCTCCTCGTCGGGCACCCGGCGGTAGCCCTCGTCCGTGACGACCGCGACCACCGGGTAGATCTTGCGGATCAGGTCGGGGCCGCCGGTGCCGGCGTCCTCGTCGGCCGCGTCGTACAGCGCGTCGACCGCGACCCGTACGGCGTCGGCGGCCGGCATGTCGTCGCGGAATCGCTTCTTCAGCGCGCCGCGTGCCGGCCCGGAGCCCGAGCCGACCGAGAAGAACGACTGCTCCTCGTACTTGCCGCCGGTGATGTCGTAGCTGAAGATGCGCCCCGCGCCGGTGACCAGGTCGTAGCCCGCGAACAACGGCACGGCGGCCAGGCCCTGCATCGCCATCCCCAGGTTGCCGCGGATCAGCGTGGACAGCCGGTTGGCCTTGCCTTCGAGGGAGAGCGTCGACCCCTCGAGCTTCTCGTAGTGCTCCAGCTCGACCTGGAACAGCCGGACCATCTCCACGGCGATCCCCGCCGTGCCGGCGATGCCGACAGCGGAGTACTCGTCCGCCTGGAAGACCTTCTCGATGTCGCGCTGGGCGATCGTCAGCCCCATCGTCGCGCGGCGGTCACCGGCCATGATGACGCCGCCGGCGATGGTCAGCGCGACGATCGTCGTCGCGTGGGGGAGCTCAGGGAGCGTGCCGGGCAGGGCGCGCCGGCTCGGCAGCAGGTCGGGCGACTGCAGCGCGACGAACTCGCTGAACGACGTGATGCCGGGTGCCAGGTAGCTCTCCGGCAGGCGGCCGAGCCCGTTGCCAGCGCTGCTCACTGGCCGCCCTTCTGCACGTAGCCCTTGATGAACTCCTCGGCGTTCTCCTCGAGCACGTCGTCGATCTCGTCGAGCAGCGCGTCGACGTCGTCGGTCAGCTTCTCGTTGCGCTCCTGGACGTCCGACGTGCCCTCGGCCTGGACCTCGTCGGTCTCTTCAGCACGCCGCGAGGCCCGCTGCTGTCCGCTGTCGCTGTCCTTGCTCGCCATCGCTGTCCTCCGCCGTCCGGCCGTGCACGACCTGCGCCGCCGAGCCTATCCCGCGCAGCACAGCCGGATGAACGTCCGCCGGCGGTAGAGCCGCTCGCACAGCGCCCACGACACGAGGACGAACGCGACGCCGTACGCGACCGATGCGACGCCCGGGCGCAGCGCCTCCTGCAACGGCTGTACGACGGCTGCCCGGCGCGGCAGCAGCGCGGCGGCGGTGAGGGACGTCAGGACGTAGACCGCGATCGCGTTGGCGCCCATCACGACGAACGGCCGGGCGGCCCGCAGATGCCCCAACCGGTCGACGAGCTGGTAGGCGACCGTCAGCACACCGACCGCGGTGCCGGAGGTCACGAGCACGTAGGACGGCGTCCACAGCTCCTTGTTCACCGGTACGCCGGACCAGGCCAGCGCCGTTCCCGCCGCCATGCAGCGCACCGGCGAGCACGAGCAGCCGCGCCATCCGGCGCTCCTCGTCGCCGTAGCGGGTGAAGACCCGGCCGGCGACCACGCCGAGGAAGACGCTCACCATGCTGGTCGGCAGGTTGTGCGGCCCCTCAGCGGCGAAGCCGCCGAGACTCCGCCGAGCGTGCCGAAGGCGACGACCGGCTGCCAGCGCCGCGGCAGCCGCAGCAGCCCCCAGCACAGCAGGTAGGCACCCGCGATGTGCTGCAGCACCCCGGTCGACGGTCCGCGGTGCCGGTGCTTGGCGCTCACCAGCAGCGAGCCGACGACGAACAGCAGCGCGCAGCGCCGCAGCACCTGCCGCAGCGACCCGGCTGACTGGACATGGGCATCGCCACGCCGACCGCGAACGGGAACAGCGGGAACACCAGGTCGGCGACCGTCAGCCCGTGCCACGGCGAGTGGGAGAGCTCGGTCGGGGTCGCCGCCGGGTCACCGGTGTTGTTGACCAGCAGCATCCCGACGATCGTGACGCCACGGACCACGTCGAGCGCGACTACGCGCGCCGGCGGCCGCGGGCTGTCAGCCGTCTCGCGAGGTGGCGCGCCGGTGGAGAGGACCGTCACCTGGTCGGGCATGCCCACCGGACCGCCGTCGATGCGTCACGGGTCAACCCGCTGCCGGCGTCGCCCGTCCGGCGTCTGCCGGTGCCTACTCGGCCGCGGACGGCTCCACCGGCTCGCTGACGGCCGTGTCGCGCTCCCACCCTTCGTGCTGAAGGGTCAGCGACTGGATCGCGACGGCCGTCGCGTTGGCATCGAGCTCCGGCAGCGCCTGGAACTCCGACGGCCACGCACGGTAGACGTTGTAGGCGAGCACCAGCTGCCCGGTCTCGTTGTAGCGCTCGATCACCACGTCGCGCCGGAAGTCCCTGAGCGCGGCCTCGGCGCCGGGGCCGGCGTGCAGCCGGTGGACCTGGTCCGCCCACTGCTCGAACTCCGTGTCGTGGGTGACGCCACGCTCGAGCGTGATCGGCAGGTAGTCGGTGCGCCCGGGCGCGCGGCGCACCGACGACGGGTCGCCGCCCTCGCGGTGCTCCACCACCTCGGTCCTGCGCACCAGGCCGCTGACCCGGCTGACGCCGGCGACGTGCCGGCCGTTCCACTTCACCCGGAACTTCAGGTTCTTGTACGGGTCGAACCGGTGCGGGTTGACGGCGAACTGCGGCATGGAGTCACCTCACGGCACTCGACGGCGGTTGCCCGGAGTATGCCGTCAGCGGGGCGCACGGCCAGCGAGCCGGGCAGTGGCGCATGCCGGCGTCGGCGCCAATCCCCGAACTCGTCCGCCAGC
>DASQMY010000369.1:0-7331 GCA_035645255.1 Mycobacteriales bacterium | reverse complement strand
GGCGACGGCAACCCAGGACAGGAAGCGGGCGATCCTGGAGCGGGTCCGGCGGCGCTGCCCGGGCTGGGGCCCGCGCGGGTTGAGCTCGGGCGGCAGCGCGACGCCGTGCGGGCTCTGCGACAACTGACGCGCAACCTTCCTGGGCAGTTTGCAGGGACGGGCCATCTACCCACGACACGTTGTACGACGCTCGACGCACACCAGACGTTGCACAGAGTTCGCAACAAGTCGACGAGCGCGCCGGGCGGCGGAGGTTGCCGCAAGCGTATCCGAGCGTCGTGCCACGAGCAGCGGGGGCTGGCGCGACACGCCAGTGAGGGTGTTACCTGTGTGGCTGCTGTGACTCGGCGGCTCAAGTCGAGCCACCCCGCGGCCGAATGGAGTAGTGCGCCTACCGCCGTGGGCCCGTGTCTCGTGACCTGCCCGCAGACGGCCCACCAGGGGCCGGTGCTCATTGGATGTCCTGCCGATGCAGTTCAACCGGACGACCGCCGTCGGTGCCGTCGCAGCCGTCTTCGCCTCGTCCCTCGTGGTGATCGGGGTCGTCGCGGCGCCCGCAGCCCACGCCGCCGAGGAGTACTACCGCCCGGCGTCCGGGGTCTTCACGATGGAGGGTCACGGCTGGGGTCACGGCCGCGGCATGAGCCAGTGGGGTGCGCAGGGCGCGGGGATCACCGGCGTCGGCTACACCAAGATCCTCAGCACCTACTACCCGGGCACGTCCGTCGGCACCATCGGCGGCCGGATGCGGGTCCACATCAGCGCCGACAAGGGCAGCGACGTCGTCGTCCGCCCGGCCACGGGACTGACCGTGCGCGACCTGGACACCGGTGGCACCTACCTGCTGCCGGCGGGTTCGGCGACGACCCGGTGGCGCTCCGTCGTCTCGGCCGACGGCATGCGCGTCCAGCGGCTGGTCTCCGGGACCTGGTCGACGTGGGGTACGGCGACCGGCAAGACGGTCTTCGTCGGACCGCTCCAGTTCGAGGGTGCGCCGCTGCGGCTCTACTTCGCCGACGGCTCGGCGCGGGACTACCGCGGCGTGCTGCGCGCGACGCGGTCCGGCACCGCGTCGGCGTACACCGTCAACGAGCTGACGCTCGAGGACTACCTGCGCAGCGTCGTCCCTAGCGAGTCGCCGTCCTGGTTCCAGATCGAGGCGCTCAAGGCGCAGGCGGTCGCGGCGCGGTCCTACTCGGCGTACAAGCGCGGCCACGTCGCCTTGACCGCGAAGTACGACATCTGCGACACGGTCAACTGCCAGGTGTACGGCGGGATGCGACTCATCACCAGGTCCGGCTCGGTCGTCGAGTACGAGAAGGCGTCCACGAACGCGGCCGTCGCGGCGACGGCCGGCGAGACGCGCACCTGGAAGGGCACGCCGATCTTCGCGGAGTTCTCGTCGTCCTCCGGCGGCTGGAGCAGCGCCTCGCTGTACACCCCTTACCTCACCGCTCACGTCGACCCGTACGACGGCCTCGACAAGCGCAACACCAACCACCTCTGGCGCGGCCAGATCACCGTCGCCCAGCTCGAGCGGGCGTTCCCCAGGCTCGGCTCGCTCCGCAAGCTGCGCATCACCAAGCGCGACGGCAACGGCGAGTGGGGCGGCCGGGTGACCGAGGCGATCCTCGAAGGCGTCTCGTCGACCGGCGCGGCGACCTCGGTCGTCACCAATGGCTCCGGCATCTTCCACGCTGCGCAGTGGCCGGGCGTGCCCGGCGGCGTCCGCGGTCGCTGGTTCCGCATCCTGCCGGTCGCCGGCGCCACCAAGGTCTCCGCCACCGCGACCCCGACGCTGGTGAAGTCGCCGGGCATCGCCGTGCAGTCCATCGAGACGACCGTCCGCAACACCGGCACGTCGACCTGGTCGACGACCGGGCTGCACCTGACCGTCGCGTCGGCGGACGGCGCTGCCGACCCGTTGACCGGCGGGAGCACCAAGCCGGGGGCCTACGCCGGCAACCTCAGTCGGGTGGGTGCCACGACGGTCACGCCCGGTGAGCTCGTCAAGTTCCGCGTCCGGGTGGACGGCAACGTCCTGGCCGTCGGGACGCACTCGCAGACCTACCAGGTCCGGATCGGCACCGGCGCCGGCTTCGGCGGTCCGATAGCCCTGTCGGCGAAGGTCGCGGCGCCGGTCTTCAGCGCGGCGCTCGGCGGCGCCCCGGCGCTGGGTCTGATTGCCGCGTCGCCCACGTCGGTCTCGCCCGACGGCACGGTCGTGGTACCGCGCAACGGGTCGGCCACCGTTCGCCTGCTCGTCCGCAACACCGGCAACGTCGCGTGGCCGGTCGGCGGTGCGGTGCGGCTCGGCACGTCCGGCCCGCGCAACCGGGTGACGGCGTCCGGCGGCACCGGCTGGACGAGCGCGACCAGGACGGCGCCCGTCGCTGCCGTCTCCGGCTACCCGACCGCGACGTCGGTCGCGCCCGGCAGGACCGCTGTCTTCGACGTTCGGATCAACGGCAACAGCAAGCCCGCCGGTACGACGTACGAGCAGCTGGAGCCGGTGTGGGACGGCAAGTCGTGGATCGCAGGAGCGGCGATCCGGCTGACCGTCGTACGCTACGACACCGCGGTCTCCCGCGCCGCCGAGCGCGTCTCGTCGCCCACCGCGCCGGTCACCGTCCGCGACACTCCCGGCAACGGGATCGTGATGCGGCTGCGCCTGCGCAACATCGGTGCGCACAGCTGGCCGCTCGGCGGCCCGGACGTGGCCGGCACCGCGAGCCCGCTGGGCCGCGTCGACATCATGCGCACCGCCAGCTGGACCTCGCCGTCAGCGGCCCGCCGGCTCGGCGCCAACCTCACCCGACCCGGGCAGGCCGTGCGCCCCGGCGACGTCGGTGAGTGGGTCGTGCCGCTGTCACCGCTCAACCGGCCGGGCGGCACCTACGGCGAGTACTTCCGCCTGCGCAACACGACCACGGGCACGTACTACGGACCAGTGCTCGGCACCCCGGTGACCATCAAGCCGGCCGCCTTCGCCGGCCAGCTCGTCCGGCAGAGCGCGGTCGCGCCGCTGCCGCGGACCGGCACGACGCCGGTCTACTTCGACGTGAAGAACACCGGCGACGTCGCGTGGCCGGTGGGCGGCCTGGTCCGCGCCCGGGCCAAGACCGCCGGCGGCTCGCCGTCGCGGCACGCGGCCAGCTGGCTCTCGGCGTACCAGGTGACACCGATCACGGGCAACGTCACCAAGCCCGGCGCGACCAGCGTCGCACCCGGAGAGGTCGCCCGGTTCGCGTTCGTCCTGGCGGGCAACGGTCGTGCGCCCGGCACCTTCACCGAGACCTTCGCGGTGCGCTGGTACACCTACCGCACGATGTCGCTGTCCGTGCCGCTCACCTACCGGGTGCAGTAGAGCGTCACAGGACCGGCGGACGACCGGCCCGGGTCATCCGCCACGCGGTACGCCAGCCGATCGGTCGCCTCCCGCCACAGGGCTCGGTGAAGCCGGCCCGGATGCCCGCGAGCGCCTGGCGGACGTCATGCCACCGGCGCAGCCGGAGCGCCGTCGCCAGCGCCCACACCGTCAGGTAGCAGACCGCCAACGGCACCGGCAGCAGCCGCCGCGCGACGAAGATGCGGTTGCGGACGTTGGTCCGCTGGAACGTCGCCCGGCGCGACTGCGGGACGACCGGGTGGTGCACCACGATGTCGCCGGCGTAGCGGACGCGGTAGCCGGCGTCCCACACCCGCCAGGCCAGGTCGATGCCCTCGTGGAAGTAGAAGAACGCGTCCGTCCAGCCCCCGACGGCCTGGAAGGCCGTGCGGCGCATCGCGAGGGCGCCCTCCCACACCGAGCAGGCGTCGCTGCTCCGGGACGGATCGCCGGTCCGCAGTCGCGGCACCCACCGGTCGACAGTCGTACCGGTGTCCGTGTCGACGACCCGCGGCTGCAGCAACCCGATGTCCGGGTGCCGGTGGAGGAAGTCGGCGACCTGCGCGAGCGTGCGGTCGGACACCAGACGCGCGTCGTCGTCGAGGAAGAAGACGAGCTCGCCGGTGACCAGCGGTACGCCGGCGTTGCGGCCGGCGGGGATGCCGACGTTCTCGGGGAGCGCGAGCGTGCGAACCCGGTCGGGGAGGTCGACCGGCGTCCAGCCGTTGCCGACGACGACGAGGTCGAGGTCGACGTCGCGTTGGGCGAGCAGCGACTCGAGCGCGGCGGCGAGCTCCACCGGCCGGTTGCCCATGGTCAGCAGGACGCAGCCGATCGTCGGTGTCATCGCAGGCGGCTTGACGCGATGATGCTGAGCAGGTGGCCCACCACCGTCACGCCGACCGCCGCGACGAGGAAGAGCAGCAGGCCGCGGCTGCCGGCCAGGTCGCCTGCCTGCCGGTCGACAAGCGCGGCGGCGCCGGCCAGCAGGGAGAACTCCATCGTCACGAACGCCCGGTAGAACGGCGCGAGTCGCATCAGCCGCCGGACGCCGGCCATCCCGCTGTGCCGAGGCGCGGCCTCAGTGTCGTAGTCGAGCCGCGGCCGACCGGCGAACGCGCGCGCGACGTGCACCAGGTCGCTCTCGGACTTCACGAGCAGCACGAGAACGGCGACGAGCAGCCCGACGGTGGTCCAGCCTGCGATCTCGCCCCAGCCTCCGTCGGCCCGGATGCCGAGCGCGATCGGGAGTGCCGCCTCGGTGACGAAGTGACCGATGCGGTCGAGGTAGATGCCCATGGGCGACGTGGCCTGGCGCCACCGCGCGATCTCGCCGTCGGAGCAGTCGAGCAGCAGCTGCAGCTGCACGAGCAGCATCGCAAGCACAGCGCCGGTCAGCCCGGTGATCGTCAGGGCGGCGGCGGCCGCGATGCCGCTGACGACCATCAGCCAGGTGACACCGTTGGCGGTGATCCGGGTCGGGATGAGCAGCCTGGTGAAGTACGGCGACACCCGGCGCATGTAGAGCCGTCCGGCCCACGTCTCGGCCTCGACGCGGCCCAGAACCGAGCCGGGCTGACCAACCGCCCGAACCTCAGCTACGGAAGGCATCGGCAAACGCATGCACCCGCTTCCGTGTGCTGTCCAGGTCGAGATCGAGGTGTTCGAGGATGGTGTAGCGGTCCGGCCGCGTGGCCGGGCCGGCGACCACCGCAGCGGTGAACTGCTCTTCGGTGATGCCCAGGTCGGCCGGTGACAGGGGCAGGCCGTGGCGGCGCAGGCAGCTGGCGATCCGCGTCATCTCCGGCTCGTCCTCGCGCAGGAAGAACGCGAACAGCGCGCCCACTCCGACCTGCGCGCCGTGCGATGCAGTGCCGGGGTAGAGCGTGTCCAGCGCGTGCGAGATCTCGTGGCAGCCGCCGCTGCACGGCCGGCTGTTGCCGGCCACCGACATGGCCAGTCCGCTGAGCACCAGAGCGTCGGCAAGCGTCGTCAGGAAGGGCGTTGAGTCGATGCCGTCGGTCCGCCCGATGATCGACTCGGCCGCCGTACGGGCGAGCATCATGGCCAGCCCGTCCACCGGCTCGTTCTGCTCGACGCGCGCCAGCTCCCAGTCGGCGAGCGCGGACAGGTTGCTGAGCACGTCGCCAATGCCGCCGCTGCGCTGGCGCGGCGGGCTGCGCCGGACGTAGTCGAGGTCGACGAAGACGGCGATCGGGATGTGCACGCCGAACGAGCCCTTGCGCCCGTCGGGGTCGGTGAGGGAGGCGACCGGGGACGCGAGTCCGTCATTCGCCAGGCTGGTGGCGACGGCGACCATGGGCAGTGCGGTCATCGTCGCGGCGTACTTCGCGACGTCGATGGTCCGGCCGCCGCCGATGCCCACGACCGCGTCGAACGACCCGCTCCGCAGCTCGGCCATGAGGGCGTGCGCGGCCTCGAGCGACCCGCCTTCGACCAGGTGCAGCTTGCCGTTGCTCAAGGACGGCGCGAGCACGGCGGCGATCTCCTCGCCCTGCCCGGGACCGACCGCGACCGCGATGTGCCCGTGGGCGGAGATCCGCCGGTCCGCGAGCAGCTCGCACAGCCCGGCGACGGCACCGGGCCTGATGTCGATGTCGAGGGGGGTGGCCAGCATCCGGCTGAGCAGGGGCATGCCGCTACCGCTCGCCCTCGGGACCGTCGGCGGCGCGAGCCGCTGTGATCGCCCGTGCGCGGGCGAGGTCCTCGTGGTTGTCGACCTCGACCCAGGCGACATCGCCGATGGCCGCGACGTGCACCTTGCCCCCGGTGTCGACCAGCTCCTGGAAGCCGTCCTCGTAGTACAGGTTGGGGTCGCGGCGCCACGTGGTCTCGAGCGCGGCCGCGAGCGGTCCTGCCGCGGCCGGCTCGACCAGCGCGACGCCGATGTACTCGGCATCCGCCTGCGCGGGGTCGACCGCCTTGTTGATACGCCGGACGGTGCCGTCGTCGGCGAGCAGGACCTTCATCTCCTCCTCCGCCAGCCGCTTGACCGTGTCGACGGCCAGGAGCAGATCGGGGCCGCGAGCCGCGAGGACCGCCTCCTCGACGGACACCGGGTGCACCGTGTCGCCGTTGGCAAGGAGCACGCCACGCTCGAAGTGAGCCCGTGCCAGCCACAGCGAGTAGGCGTTGTTCCATTCCTCCGCCCGGTCGTTGTAGACGAGTTCGATCCGCATGCCGTATGTGGCCTCGAGCTCGCCCGCGCGTTCCGCGATGCGGTCGGCCGCGAACCCGGTCACGACTACCACGTCGACGAGCCCGACCCGCTGGAAGTTGCCGAGCGTCAGCTCGAGGATCGAGCGGTCTCCGTCAACAGGCAGCAGCGTCTTCGGTAGTGCGTCGGTCAGCGGGTGCAACCGCCGGCCGGCACCAGCCGCCAGAACCATCCCGATCACAGAGCCACCTCGTCCTCGCGCAGCCGTTGCCTCTCCAGTGCCTCGAACCGCAGCCATCCCAGGACGCTCTCGGTGGCATAGAGGGTGCCCAGCAGGACGGCCCCGGTGCCGAGCGCGACGTCGAACCGGTCCACCGCGACCAGGGCGATGAAACCCAGCAGCAGCCGAAGGTCCCAGCCGCCGGCCGCGACCTGCAGCCACTGCGGCGGGGCGATGCGCTGGTGCCGGATCCGGTAGACCGTGTCGTAGTGGTGGTAGGCGACCACGGCCAGGAGCGCGAAGCACATCGGCAGGGCAGTCGGGTGTGCCAGCGCCGTGACCCTGAGGAAGAAACCGTACTCGACTGCCCGTAGGAGCGGGGGGACCAGCCATCCGAGCCGGCCTGCCGTCGGCCAGGCGCTCGCTGCTCCGGCGAGCGTGACGAACCAGGCCAGCGCCAGCCCCACCTGTGCGGTGTCGGGGTCCGCCGCACCACGACCGAGTACCACGATCAGCGGTACAGCGCCGACGAGTGTCGGCAGGAA
>DASQMY010000368.1:0-15052 GCA_035645255.1 Mycobacteriales bacterium | reverse complement strand
GATGACCGACACGCTGCGCACGTTCGCCGACCAGGTGACCGGCGTCGCACGCGAGGTGGGCACGGACGGCGTGCTCGGGGCCCAGGCCGACGTGCCGGGCGCCGCGGGCACCTGGAAGGACCTCACCGACAACGTCAACTTCATGGCCGGCAACCTAACCAGCCAGGTGCGGTCGATCGCCCAGGTCACCACCGCCGTCGCCAAGGGGGACCTGAGCCAGAAGATCACGGTCGACGCGCGGGGCGAGATCCTCGAGCTGAAGAACACGATCAACACCATGGTCGACCAGCTCTCGTCGTTCGCCGCGGAGGTCACCCGCGTCGCCCGCGAGGTGGGCACCGAGGGGATCCTCGGCGGCCAGGCCGAGGTCGAGGGCGTGTCCGGCACCTGGAAGCGGCTGACCGAGTCGGTCAACCAGCTGGCCGCCAACCTGACCACGCAGGTCCGCTCGATCGCCGAGGTGTCCACCGCGGTGACCCGCGGCGACCTGACCCGGCAGATCGCCGTGGCTGCGTCGGGCGAGGTCGCCGAGCTCTCCGACAACATCAACCAGATGATCGGCAACCTGCGGGAGACGACGCAGCGCAACGAGGAACAGGACTGGCTCAAGACCAGCCTGGCCAGGATCTCCGGGCTGATGCAGGGCCAACGCGACCTGATGGCCGTCAGCCGGCTGATCATGAGCGAGCTCACACCCGTCGTCTCCGCGCAGCACGGCGCGTTCTTCCTCGCCGAGACCGTCGCCGAGGACGAGATCGAGCTCCGGCTGATCGCCAGCTACGGCTACAAGGCCCGCAAGACCGTCTCCAACCGGTTCAAGCCGGGCGAGGGTCTGGTCGGCCAGGCGGCCCTCGAGCGGAAGTCGATCCTGATCTCCGAGGCACCGAGCGACTACATCCGCATCACGTCGGGGCTGGGCGAGGCGCTGCCGGTCAACCTGGTCGTCCTGCCGGTGCTGTTCGAGGACCAGGTCCTCGGCGTGATCGAGCTGGCGTCGTTCCGGCCGTTCAGCGACGTGCACCAGACGTTCCTCGACCAGCTCATGGAGACGATCGGCGTCACCGTCAACACGATCATCGCCAACATGCGGACCGAGGAGCTGCTCGAGCAGTCGCAGCGACTGACCCAGGAGCTGCAGCTGCAGTCCGAGGAGCTGCAGTCCCAGCAGGAGGAGCTCAAGCGCTCGAACGCCGAGCTCGAGCAGCAGGCCGCGTCGCTGAAGGCGTCGGAGGAGCTGCTGCAGGCGCAGCAGGAGGAGCTGCAGCAGACCAACGCCGAGCTGCAGGACAAGGCGAAGCTCCTGCAGGAGCAGAACCGGGCCATCGAGGTGCAGAACCGGGAGATCGAGGTGGCCAGGCGGACGCTGGAGGAGCGCGCCGACCAGCTCGCGCTCAGCTCGAAGTACAAGAGCGAGTTCCTCGCCAACATGTCGCACGAGCTGCGCACGCCGCTGAACAGCCTGCTGATCCTCGCCCGGCTGCTGGCGGAGAACAGCGAGGGCAACCTGACGCCCAAGCAGGTGGAGTTCGCGACGACGATCCACAACGCGGGCAGCGACCTGCTCACGCTGATCAACGACATCCTCGACCTTTCCAAGGTCGAGGCCGGCAAGATGGACATCAACCCGGCGGACGTCCCGCTCACCAGGGTGTCGGAGTACGTCGAGCAGGCGTTCCGGCCGGTCGCCGCGCAGAAGGGCCTCACCTTCGACATCTCGATCGCGCGGAGCGTCCCGAAGACGCTGCACACGGACGAGCAGCGGCTCCAGCAGATCCTCAAGAACCTGCTGTCCAACGCGATGAAGTTCACCGAGCACGGCGAGGTGGCGCTGCGCGTCGCCCCGGCCGGCCCAGACGTCCGCTACCTGAGCGAGGCGCTGAGCCGGACCGACGCGGTGCTCGCGTTCGCGGTGACCGACACCGGCATCGGCGTGCCCGAGGACAAGCTGCGGGTCATCTTCGAGGCGTTCCAGCAGGCCGACGGCACGACGAGCCGCAAGTACGGCGGCACCGGGCTCGGCCTGTCGATCAGCCGGGAGATCTCACGGCTGCTGGGCGGTGAGATCCACGCGACCAGCCAGGTCGGCAAGGGGAGCACGTTCACGCTCTACATCCCCGCGAGCTACGACTTCCCCGATCGCGAGGCGGACGTCGACCCGCTCGACGACCTCGCCGCCGAGACGCGCGTCGCCGACGCCGCCTCCGTGCAGGCGGGGGAGCGGGTCGTCATCTCGGGCGGCGCCGTGGCGCCGGCGCTGCTGCTGGACTCGGAGGTCGACGACGACCGCAACGACGTCCAGCCGGGCGATCGCGTGCTGCTCGTCATCGAGGACGACATCGAGCTGGCCAGGATGGCGGTCCAGATCGCCAGGGAGCGCGGCTTCAAGGTGATCGTGATGCTGCGCCCGGAGACCGGGCTGCTCGCGGCCCGAGAGCTCGAGCCGGACGCGATCATCCTGGGGCTCGACCTGCAGACCAGCGAGGGCACCTCGGTGCTCGAGCAGCTCAAGCGGCAGCCCGAGACGCGGCACATCCCGGTGCACGTGGTCTCGGAGCAGGGGCGCCGGCACGAGGCGCTCGCTGCGGGCGCACTCGCCGTCGTACAGACGCCGGTGACGCAGGAAACGCTGGCCGAGGCGTTCGCGGAGATGGCCGGGTTCATCGACCGGCGGGTCCGCAACCTGCTCATCGTGGAGGACGACGACGTCGAGCGGGCCAGCATCGCCGAGCTGATCGGGGCGGGCGACGACGTGGCGATCACCGCGGTCGGGACGGAGCAGGAGGCGCTGGCGGCGCTCGCCGAGACGCGCTTCGACTGCATGGTGCTCGACCTCAAGCTGCCGGACACCACCGGCTTCGCGCTGCTGGAGAAGCTGAAGAAGGACAAGAGCTACCACTACCTGCCGGTGATCATCTACACCGGCAAGGACCTGACCCGTCGCGAGGAGACGCGGCTGCGCAAGTACGCCGAGACGATCATCGTCAAGGACGCGCGGTCACCCGAGCGGCTGCTCGACGAGACGGCGCTGTTCCTCCACCGCGTGGAGGCGCAGCTCCCGGTCGAGAAGCGGCGGATGATCGAGCAGCTGCACGGGGACGAGGAGATCTTCCGCGGTCGCAAGATCCTGATCGTCGACGACGACATCCGCAACGTGTTCGCACTCACCAGTGCGCTGGAGCAGCACGGCATCAGCGTCGTCTACGCGGAGAACGGCCGGGAGGGGATCGAGACCCTCGAGCAGAACCCGGACGTCGACCTCGTGCTGATGGACGTGATGATGCCGGAAATGGACGGCTACGCGACGACCGAGGCGATCCGCAACATGCCGCCGTTCCGGCGTCTGCCGATCATCGCGCTGACCGCCAAGGCGATGAAGGGCGACCGGGAGAAGAGCATCGCCTCCGGAGCGTCCGACTACATCACCAAGCCGGTCGACATCGACCAGCTGCTGTCGCTGATGCGGGTCTGGCTCTACAAGTAGTGGTCGCGGGAGCGGAGGACGACCGGCAGCCCGGTGCGGTGCACCGGTCGGCCCCGTCCCGCGTGCCCACCGAGGACCTCGAGATCGAGCTGCTCCTCGAGGCGGTCTACCGGCAGTACGGCTTCGACTTCCGGCAGTACGCGCGGGCGTCGATCCGGCGCCGGCTGTGGAAGCGGGTGTACGCCGAGCGGCTCGAGTCGCTCTCCGGGCTGCAGGAGAAGGTGCTGCACGACGAGTCGTGCATGGAGCGGCTGCTGCTCGACCTCTCGATCAACGTCACGTCGATGTTCCGCGACCCGACGTTCTTCGCGGCGTTCCGCAGCCAGGTCGTCCCGCTGCTGCGCACCTATCCGTTCATCCGCATCTGGAACGCCGGCTGCTCGACCGGCGAGGAGACCTACTCGCTGGCCATCCTGCTCACCGAGGTGGGGCTCTACGACCGCACGCGAATCTACGCGACGGACATCAACGCCGCCGTGCTGCAGGAGGCGGCCGCCGGCGTCTTCCCGCTCGGCAAGATGCGCGAGTACACCGAGAACTACCTTGCAGCCGGCGGCTCCCGCTCGTTCTCGGAGTACTACCTGAGCCGGTACGACGGCGCGCAGTTCGACCGGTCGCTGACCGACAACATCGTCTTCGCGCAGCACAACCTGGTGTCCGACCGCTCGTTCAACGAGTTCCACGTCATCGTGTGCCGCAACGTGATGATCTACTTCGACAAGCACCTGCAGGACCGGGTCCACACCCTCTTCCTGGAGAGCCTGTCCCACTTCGGTGTGCTCGCGCTCGGGCACAAGGAGTCGGTCAGGTACTCCGTCGCGGCCGACCGCTACGAGGCGCTCGACGACCACGAGAAGCTCTACCGGAGGGTGCGGTGACAACGGACCTCGTCGTGATCGGCGGCTCGTGGGGCGGCTTCGAGGCGGTCTGCCACCTGCTCGGTGCGCTGCCCGGCGAGATCAGCGCACCGATCGTCGTCGCGCTGCACCGCAGCCCGAAGTCGTCGAACGACGCGCTCGAGCGGATGATCCGCGACTGCACCCGGCTGGACGTGGTCGGCGTCGAGGACAAGCGGCCGCTGCACGACGCCTGCATCTACGTCGCCCCACCGGATTACCATCTGCTCGTCGAGGACGGGAGTCTGGCCTTGTCGACGGACGACGTCGTGCAGTACTCGCGGCCCTCCATCGACGTGCTGTTCGAGTCCGCGGCCGACGAGTACGGAGCCGGCGTCGTCGGCGTGCTGCTGACGGGGGCCAACGCCGACGGGGCGTCCGGCATCCGGCGGATCAAGGCGCGAGGAGGGATGACCATGGCGCAGGACCCGGCGACCGCTGCGCGGGCCGAGATGCCGCGCGCCGCAGTCGAGACCGGCATGGTGGACTTCGTCGCCGACCTCGACGGCCTGGCCGCCCGGCTCGCGGAGATCGTCGACCCGGCGGCGCCGGTCGACGCCAGAGACCCGGCAGCGCGCGGGGTGCACCGCTGATGCGGGACAAGGGCAAGATCCTGCTGGTCGACGACCGCCCGGAGAACCTCCTCGCGCTCGAGGCGATCCTCAGCTCGCTCAACCAGGAGCTCGTCCGCGCCGGGTCCGGCGAGGAGGCGCTCAAGCGGCTGCTGACCGACGACTTCGCGGTGATCCTGCTCGACGTGCAGATGCCGGGCCTCGACGGCTTCGAGACGGCGGGCCACATCAAGCGCCGCGAGAAGACCAAGGACATCCCGATCATCTTCCTCACCGCGATCAGCAACGAGCCGCACCACGCGTTCCGCGGCTACGCCGCCGGCGCTGTCGACTACATGTCCAAGCCGTTCGACCCGTGGGTGCTCCGCGCCAAGGTGTCGGTGTTCATCGACCTCTACGACAAGAACCGCCAGCTCCGCGAGCAGGCCGACCTGCTGCGCCGCGAGCTCGCGGGCGACGGCGGCGGCGGTCTCGCCGAGGAGCTGTCCGGGCGGCTGGCCGCGGTGGAGGAGCAGGTCGAGTCGCTGGACAAGGCGCTCGGCCAGGTCGACGACGACGAGCTGGCCAACTCGATGTCGCTGCTGTGGCAGCGGATCACCCGGCTGAGGGCCGGCATCGACGCGTTGCACGTCCCCGACTGACGCGTGGGCCGCCGAAGCGCCGTCCGGCGTCCGTGCGCGCCTGGTCCGGAAGCGATGCTTGCTCCGCTCCGTTGAATTGCACCCTGCATGTGAGGTGCTCAGCCTGACGTGCAGCCTGCAACTCCACCGCGTGGGGGCCGGTGTGCGGCGGTTGCGCGCCGCCCGCGACACGCGGAGCGTGTGACGCGTGGTGATTGTGGGGCGATTGTGCACGCCGTACTGTCGCGACCATGGCGACCCGCACGCCCGCTCGCACGACCGCGCCCGCGCGCGGTGGCTCCCGCGCGCCCGCGAAGCATGCTCAGCCGGCAGGTAGACGGACAGCCGCCAGGCGTCCGGCCGGCAACCGCCGGCCAGCGAGGCAGCGGCCGCCGCTGCTCGCCAGGCTGCTCCGTGCGCTCCTGCGTGCGCTGACCGGGCTGTGGACGATCGCGGCCCGCGTGATCGGCCGGGCCGCGCGGCACGTCGGGCACGGCGCCAGGGAGCTGGACCCCGCGCACCGGCGCGACGGCCTCGGGCTGGCGGTGCTGGCCGGCGCGCTCGTCCTCGCAGGCGGCGTCTGGTGGCACCTGTCCGGCCCGGTCGGATCGCTCGTGGTCGCGGTGTTCCGCGGCGCGCTCGGGGCCGGTGCGCCGTTCGCACCGCTCGTGCTCGCCGCGCTCGCCTGGCGGCTGCTGCGGCGGGCGCCCGATCCGGCGAGTCGCGGCCGGCTGCTGGTCGGCTGGGCAGCTTTCCTTTTCGGGGCGCTGGGCATCGTGCACCTGGCCAAGGGCACGCCGCTGCCGCCGGACGGTGACGACGGGATGCGCGCTGCCGGCGGGCTGATCGGGTTCTTCGGCTCGGCGCCGCTCAGCTCGGCGGTCGGGCCGGTGCTCGCGAGCGCCGTACTCACGCTGCTCGCGCTCTTCGGCGTCCTCGTCATCACGGCGACTCCGGTCAACGCCGTGCCCGCCCGGCTGCTCGCGCTGCGTGACCGGATGCTGCGCCGCGCCCCCGCGGCGGAGGCGCCGGCCGAGGATGAGTCCGACCAGCCACCGGTACGCCGCCGCCCGGCCCGCAGGCGGGTGGGCGTGGCCGCCGACCCGGTCGACGTCGCTGCCGGCGTCGACCCGGCCGAGGCGACCGCCCCACCCACCGGGCCGCCGCCGCCTCCGCCGCAGCGCACGTCGGCGCCCCGTGGTTCCGAGCAGCTCCCGCTGTCCGCGGCCGGCGCCGGCGGCTACGTCCTCCCCCCGGCCGGGATGCTGCGCGAGGGCACGCCGCACAAGGCGCGCAGCGTGGTCACCGACGCGGTGATCCAGTCGCTGCGCGAGGTGTTCGAGCAGTTCGGCATCGACGCCGACGTGACCGGCTTCACCCGCGGTCCGACAGTGACCCGCTACGAGGTGGAGCTCGGGCCGGCGGTCAAGGTCGAGCGGATCATGCAGCTCAGCCGCAACATCGCCTATGCGGTGAAGTCGGCCGACGTCCGGATCATCAGCCCGATCCCCGGCAAGAGCGCGGTCGGCGTCGAGATCCCCAACGCGGACCGCGAGACGGTCAGCCTCGGCGACGTGCTCCGCAGCAAGGCGGCGCAGGACGAGCACCACCCGCTCGCGGTCGGGCTGGGCAAGGACATCGAGGGCCACTACGTCGTGGCCAACCTGGCCAAGATGCCGCACATCCTGATCGCCGGGGCCACCGGCGCCGGCAAGTCGACGTGCATCAACACCCTGCTCTCGTCGATCCTCACCAGGTCGACACCCGACGAGGTACGGCTGGTGCTGATCGACCCCAAGCGGGTCGAGCTCACGACCTACGCGGGGATCCCGCACCTGGTGACGCCGATCATCACCAACCCGAAGAAGGCCGCGGAGGCCCTGCAGTGGGTCGTCCGCGAGATGGAGATGCGCTACGAGGACCTCGCCTCGGTCGGGGTCCGGCACGTCGACGAGTTCAACAAGCGGGTGCTCGCCGGCAAGATCACCGCGCCGCCCGGGAGCGAGCGGGTCTACCGCCCCTACCCCTACATCCTCTGCATCGTGGACGAGCTCGCCGACCTGATGATGGTCGCGCCGCGTGACGTCGAGGACGCCATCTGCCGGATCACCGCGATGGCCCGCGCGGTCGGCATCCACCTGGTGCTCGCGACCCAGCGCCCGAGCGTCGACGTCGTCACCGGCCTGATCAAGGCCAACGTGCCGTCCCGGCTGGCCTTCGCGACGGCGAGCCTCGCCGACTCGCGGGTGATCCTCGACCAGCCGGGCGCGGAGAAGCTGATCGGCGTCGGCGACAGCCTCTTCCTCCCGATGGGCGCGCCCAAGCCGGTCCGCATCCAGACCCCGCTGGTGACCGAGGCGGAGATCGAGGCCATCGTCGCCCACTGCAAGGCCCAGGCGCAGCCGGCGTTCCGCGAGGACGTGTTCCAGGGGCTGCCGGCCAAGAGCAGCTCCGGCGGTACGGCGGGCGGCGCCGGCGGCGATGACGACGACGACGAGCTGCTGATCCAGTCGATCGAGCTCGTCGTGTCGACGCAGTTCGGCTCGACGTCGATGCTGCAGCGCAAGCTGAAGGTCGGGTTCGCGCGCGCCGGCCGGCTGATGGACCTGATGGAGGAGCGCGGCATCGTCGGGCCGAGCGAGGGCTCCAAGGCCCGCGACGTGCTCGTGTCGCCGGACGAGCTCGAGGGCATCATCACGGCGCTGCGCGGCGGGGAGCCCGAAGCCTGAGCGGCGTCCGGGTCGCCTGGCTCGTCGAAGCCGACGCGGAGGTGCACGCCGCCGTACACCGGGTCCTCGTCGGTGTGGTGGAGTTCCAGGGCGCGGTCGGCTGGCTGCACGTGCCGTCCGAGGCGGAGACCGCCGGCTGGCTGGAGGCCGAGCTCAGCCTCGTCCGCGCCGGCCGGGCGGCGTTCGCGGGCGCGTACGTCGACGACGTCCTGCAGGGCGTGGGGCTCTGGGCGCGCTTCGCCGCTCCCGTCCTGTCCCGCAACGGCCAGGTCCGCAAGCTGATGACCCACCCGGCGGCGCGCGGCAGTGGCGTCGGCCGCGCGGTCCTCCAGGCGCTCGAGGCGGATGCGCGGGCCGCGGCGGTGGAGAACCTGGTGCTCGACGTGCGCGGCAACAACCACGCCGCGATGGCACTCTACGAGTCGCTCGGCTGGCGCCGGTACAGCGTGCTCCGCGACTTCATCTCGGTCGGTGAGGACCGGTTCGACCAGGTGTCCTACGTCCGCGAGCTGACCAGACCGGCCGGTGCGCGGCTGCACGGCGAGCGACCGGAAGGTCCGGGCGCGAGCACGCGCCGCGCCTGATCGGAGTGCTGTCGGCGCGCGCCCCGACCGGCCGGAGAAGAACCCGCGGCGAAAAGCGGAAGATCGCTTTGCCGATCTTCGTCCAACCCTCGTAGACTCCTGCTCCGAGACGGCTTGCTCACTCGCGGTGACCGCCGGTTCGGACGTCGCACTGCTGAAGGAGGTGACGTCGCGATGAGCATCGGACAGACCCTCATGGCAGCCCGAGAAGCCGCCGGCATGAGCATCGACGACGTCGTCCGCATCACCCGCGTCCGGGGCCAGCTGATCCGCCAGATCGAGCACGACGACTTCAGCTCGTGCGGCGGGCAGACCTACGCGCGCGGCCACATCCGCAACATCGCCAACGCCGTCGGCATCGACGCCGCACCGCTGGTCGCCGAGTTCGACCGCAGCACGTCGGCCGTCGCGCCGCAGATGCAGCACATCATGGAGCGCGGCGAGATCGTCGCTCCGGACCGCAGCAGTCCCAACTGGACCGGCGCGATGTTCGTCGCCGCCGTGGTGCTGTTCGTGATCGCGGTCGCCATGCTCACCAACGGCGGGGCGCCACCCGCGGGCGACCCGTCGGTCGTCGCCGACTCCCAGCAGGTGCAGGCTCCGGTCGTCTCGGCGTCGCCGACACCGACGGTGTCCACGACGACGCCCAAACCGGCAGCCACCCCGAAGCCGAAGCCGAAGCCGTCGCCGTCCGCACCGGTGGTCGCGCTGACCGGCGTCAACGTCCGGGTGAGCGTCACCGGCGACAAGAGCTGGGTCTCGGTCCGCAACGCCGACACCAAGGCGGTGCTGTTCCAGGAGGTCATGAGCTCGGGGCAGGTCAAGGACTTCAAGGTCGCCAAGAAGATGTCCCTGGTGATCGGCAACGCCGGTGCGGTCCGGCTGGTCGTCAACGGCCGCGACCTCGGCGCGCCGGGCGGTCCCGGCCAGGTCGTGCGGGTCTCGTTCGGGCCGGGCGACCCGGCCGCCGGCTGACCACAGCAGCGACCCGGGCGCCGCGCAGCGGCGACCCGCTACCCTGACAAACTATGACCGGGTGCGATCTACCGAGCTCCGGCGCGCGCCGCGTGGCGCTCGTCACGCTCGGCTGCGCCCGCAACGAGGTCGACTCCGAGGAGCTGGCGGGTCGGCTGGCCGATGGCGGATGGACGCTGGTCGACGAGCCGGCCGACGCGGACGCCGTCGTCGTCAACACCTGCGGCTTCGTCGACACCGCGAAGCAGGACAGCATCGACACGCTGCTGGCCGCGGCCGACCTCAAGGGTGCCGGCGGCCCCAGGGCCGTCGTCGCGGTCGGCTGCCTCGCTGAGCGGTACGGCGGACAGCTGGCGGCCAGTCTCCCGGAGGCCGACGCCGTGCTCGGGTTCGACCACTACGCCGACATCTCCCGCCGGCTCGACGACGTCCTGGCCGGCCACGGGCCGGCACCCCACACGCCGCGCGACCGGCGTACCCTGCTACCGATCTCGCCGGTCGACCGGGCCGCCGCGCGGGCTGCCGCGCCGGCCGCGGCGGCCGCGACCGCCACGCCGGCCGCGCCGGCCGCGCCTGACCTCCCACCGGGGATCGCGCCGGCGTCCGGACCGCGCCCCGTCCGCCGCCGGCTGGCCGGCGGACCCGTCGCGCCGCTGAAGCTCGCGTCCGGCTGCGACCGGCGCTGCACGTTCTGCGCGATCCCCGCCTTCCGCGGGTCGTTCGTGTCTCGTCCGGTCGACGAGGTGCTCGGCGAGGCGCACTGGCTGGCCGAGCAAGGCGTGCGCGAGATCGTCCTGGTGAGCGAGAACTCCACCTCCTACGGCAAGGACCTCGGCGACGTCCGCCTGCTGGAGAAGCTGCTGCCGCAGGTGGCCGCCGTGCCGGGTGTCGTGCGCGTCCGGGCCAACTACCTCCAGCCGGCCGAGATGCGGCCGTCGCTGGTCGAGGTCATCGCGGCCACGCCGGGTGTGGCGCCGTACTTCGACTTGTCGTTCCAGCACGCCAGCGCCGCGCTGCTCCGCCGGATGCGCCGCTTCGGTGACGTCGACGCGTTCCTCGACCTGCTGCGCACCGTCCGGCTGCTCGCCCCGGAGGCCGGGGTGCGCAGCAACTTCATCGTCGGCTTCCCCGGCGAGACGGCGGACGAGCTGGCCGACCTCGAGCGGTTCCTGATCGGCGCCCGGCTGGACGCCGCGGGCTTCTTCGCCTACTCAGACGAGGACGGCACCGAGGCGGCGGGCCTCGCCGGCAAGGTCGACGCCGACGTCGCGGCACAGCGGCTCGCCGACATGTCGTCGCTGGCGGAGGCGCTCACCGCGGAGCGCGCGCAGGAGCGGATCGGCACCGTCGTCGAGGTGCTCGTCGAGTCGGTGCACGGCGGGCTGGCCGAAGGGCGCGCGGCCCACCAAGCGCCGGAGGTCGACGGCACGGTCGGCGTATGCGGAGCGGGGCTGCAGGTCGGCGACCTGGTCCGCGCACGCGTGCGCGACGCGGAGGGCGTCGACCTGGTGGCCGACCTGGTCGACGTCGTCGACGCGGCGGTCGTGCGGGCGGCTGCTTCGTGACCGAGGAGCCGGCGTCCGCCTCGGCCGCCCGGCTGCCCTACGTCCAGGCAGAGGTCGGCCCGCCGGCCGCGCGTGTGGTCAACCCGGCCAACGGGCTGACGGTGCTGCGGCTGCTGCTCGTGCCGGTGTTCCTCGTCCTGCTCCTCACCGACGACGGGCAGACGCTGCGCTGGCGGCTCGTCGCCGCCGCGGTCTTCGGCATCGCGTCGGCCACCGACCGGGTCGACGGCCAGCTCGCCAGGTCGCGCGGCATGATCACGCCGTTCGGCCAGATCGCGGACCCGATCGCCGACAAGGCGCTGACCGGCGCGGCGTTCATCGGTCTGTCGCTGCTGGACGAGCTCGCGTGGTGGATCACCGCGCTGGTGATCGTCCGCGAGATCGGCGTGACGATGCTCCGCTTCGTCGTCATCCGGCACGGGATCATCCCGGCGAGCCGCGGCGGAAAGCTCAAGACGGTTCTGCAGGGGATAGCGATCGCGCTCTACGTGCTGCCGTTCACCGGTGCGCTCGCCACTGCACGGACCGTCGTGATGGTCGCGGCCGTCGCGGTCACCGTCGTCACCGGCGCGGACTACGTCGCGCGGGCGATGAAGCTGCGCCGGACCAGCCCGCGCGCCGAGATGAAGCGGCGACGCCGCGCGCACTACGACCGGACGGGCTGACCGGGTGCGGGTCGAGCTCGTCGCTGTCGGCACGGAGCTGCTCCTCGGCGACATCGTCAACGGCAACGCGGCGTGGCTCGGCCAGCGACTCGCCGAGGCCGGCGTCGACGTCGCCCACTCGACCGTCGTCGGCGACAACATCGAGCGGATCGCCGACGTGCTCCGGCTCGGGCTGTCCCGCGCCGACGCCGTCGTCGTCACCGGCGGGATCGGCCCGACGCAGGACGACCTGACCCGTGAGGCGCTCGCCGCGGTCGCCGGCGTACCGCTGGTCCGGGACGCCGGGCTCGAGTCCGCGCTGCGCGACCGGTTCACCGCGCTGCGCCGCGACGTACCGGAGATGAACTACCGGCAGGCCGACGTGCCGGAGGGCGGCACGCCGCTGCCCAACTCGAAGGGGACCGCGCCGGGGATGCGGCTGGTCGTCGGCGCCGGTGTCGTCTACCTGATGCCCGGCGTGCCGCACGAGATGGAGGCGATGTTCGCCGAGTCGGTGCTACCTGACCTGCTCACCCGCGCGGGCGAGCCGGCGGTCATCGTCAACCGCGTCCTGCGCACCGCGGGCATGTGGGAGTCGGCCGTCGCCGCGGCGCTCGGCCCGCTGGTGGAGCGGCTCGCCGAGCAGGGCAACCCGACGATCGCCTTCCTCGCCAGCGCCGGCCAGACGCGCGTGCGGATCACCGCCAAGGCAGCGACGTACGACGACGCGCTGGCGATGGTCGCCCCGGTCGAGCAGGAGGCGAGGGCAGCGCTCGGCAGCGGCGTATACGGCACCGACGACGACACGCTGGACGCCGTGGTGATCGGCCTGCTGCGGTCGCGCGGCGAGACGGTGGCCGTAGCCGAGTCGCTCACCGGCGGGCTGCTCGGCGGGCTGCTGACCGCCGGGCGCGGCGCGAGCGACGGCTTCGCGGGCGGCGTCATCGCCTACAGCAACGACGCCAAGGCCGCGCTGCTCGGCGTCGGCGACGACCTGCTCGCAGCCGAGGGTGCCGTGTCGGCCGCGGTGGCCGCCGCGATGGCCGCAGGGGTTCGGGCGCGGCTGCGCACGACGTACGGCGTCGCGCTCACCGGCGTCGCCGGGCCGGACGGGCAGGACGGCCAACCGGTCGGCACGGTGTTCGCCGGGCTGGCCACGCCGGACGGGGTGGACACGACGCAGCTCCGGCTGCCCGGCGACCGGGCGCGGATCCGGCAGTACGCCGCCGTCGCGGCGGTCAACCTGCTGCGGCTGCACCTGGTCGGCGCGCCCGCACGGTAGCGGTCAGCTCTCGGTCGGCGGCCGCTCGAAGAGGTGCTCCTGCAGCGCCACGTCGGCGAGCTTGACCGCCGTGTCGCGCCACTCGCTCACGCACTCCTCGATGAACTCCATCGAGCCGGTCAGATGGGCCAGCTGGACCGCGGCACTCAGATCGACGAGGAAGGAGTCCCGGTCGACGCGGTCGAGGTCGGCGGCCCAGCTGAGTTCCATGCCGCCATTGTGGGCGAGCAGCGCGGCGGCTGTGCGGCGATTGGGAATTTCGGGCGGGTGACTTTCGCTCTCCGCAGAACGGTGCCCGGCGCCGTGTGCCGAGCGCTTCGGACGAGTAGCGTTGCGTCATGGAGTCACCGACCGGCAGCGGAGGAGTGCGCGGATGAACCTCTTGCGCCTGCACCTGGGTGAGGTCCTGCGGGCCCATCGCGAGCGCCAGCACCGGACGCTGCGCGACGTGTCCGCGTCGGCACGGGTGTCCCTCGGCTACCTGTCGGAGATCGAGCGCGGCCACAAGGAAGCGTCCTCCGAGCTGCTCGCGGCGGTGTGCCGGGCGCTCGGGCTGCGCGTGTCCGAGGTCCTGCACGAGGTGGCCGACGTCCTCGCGCCGAGCGAGTCGGCCCCGATGACGCTGGAGGCCGTCCCGGCCGACGGGCGGCTCGAGCCGGTGCCGGCGGCGGACGAGCGGGAGGCGGTCACCGCCTCGGTGCGACGCGGCCGGTTCGCCGCCTGAGCCCGGCACGCCGGTTTCGTCCCGCGCCCGGACGTGGCCCCACGGCCAGCGCTTGACCGCGAGCCGACCGGGCCGCTAGAGATGGACGCCTGACCGGCGACGGTCCATCTCGACCAGCGAGCGGTGCGTGCAGATGACGGACCTTCCGACCGACGGCGACCGCAGCGGTACGCGCTCCAGGGCGGGCAACAACATGTCGCGCTCGCGGGCAGGCATCCTCAGCGGTGCCGCCGCGTGCCTCGAGCGCTACGGCCCGCGGAAGACGACGATGGCCGACATCTCGCGCGAGGGCGGGATCGCGAAGGCGACCCTCTACAACCACTTCCGCGACAAGTCCGAGGTCTACGCCGCGCTGCTCGAGCGCGAGGTCGACGAGGTGCTGGCCCGCGTGCGCGACGCCATGGCGAAGGCCGTCGCGGATGCCGGCCACGACCGCGGTTCGGCGCCGCTCGCGGCCGCGCTGGCGACCGCGGCCGTCGAGGTCGCCGGTCACCGGGTGCTACGCCGGGTGGTCGAGGCGGAGCCGGTGCTGCTGGCCGCACTGGTCCAGCCGCGGGACAACGTCCCGTGGCAGCGCGCCCGCGAGCTCGCCGAGGTGGTCGTCGGCGACGCCGGCGCCGCCGACCTCGCGCTGCGCTGGGTGCTGAGCCATGCCGGCTGGCCGGCGGACGCCGGCGAGGTGGCCGCGGGCGCGGCGCGACTGGCGACCGCGCTCACCCCGGGCGCCGACCAGGCCGCCACTCCGGCAAGCGGGTGACTCCGCCGCGCGGTACCGGCGCCGCCCGCCTAGCCTGAGGCCATGAGCATCACCGGGTCCGGTGCGCTGGCCGCAGGTCAAGACGACAGCGTGGCGGTCGCATCGCCGCCGTCCCGGGACCGGGCCGCGGTTGCCGGCGTAGTCGCGGCGGGCGCGGCGCTCGCCGCGACCGAGCTGGCCGCCGGTCTGCTGGACGGCGTCGAGTCGCTCGTCGTCGCCATCG
>DASQMY010000367.1:0-5383 GCA_035645255.1 Mycobacteriales bacterium | reverse complement strand
GGGTATCCGGGAGCATCGGAATCACCGTCGCGTCGTCTGATGGCGACTTCGCTGACATGCTGCGCGACGCCGACTCGGCCCTGTACGCGGCGAAGTCCGTGGGTGGCAACACGGCGCAAGCGTTCCAACCGGAGATGTGCGAGCGGGTCGCTCACCGGATGGAGCGCAGGCGGCGACCGGTAGCGTGACTGGGCTCGAAGCTCTCGTGCGCTGGAATCATCCTCAGCGCGGCGTCCTGCCGCCGAGCGAGTTTCTCTTGATCGCCAGGACAGCGGTCTCAACGTCGACCTCGGTCAGTTCGTGCTGCGGACCGCGTGCGAGCAACTCGTGCTCTGGCGGCAGCAGTGGCCGACGCTGACCGTCGCCGTCAACGTCTCGCACTCCGAGTTGCTCGACCCGGGATTCGCGCCGTACGTCGCTCGCATCCTCGCCGAGAGCGGCCTGCCTGGGCGGGCACTGCATCTGGAGATCACCGAGACGGTACTCGTCGCCGATGACGACATCGGCCGCGTCCTCGCGACACTGGCTGCCGCTCGAGGTCGAGTTCGCGATCGACGACTTCGGCACCGGTCAGTCATCCCTCAGCCGGCTGCGCGGCCTCCCGGCACGCCGGGTCAAGATCGACCGGTCCTTCATCCGTGAAATCGGCAGCAACGACTCGGCGCCGATCCTCGCACCGATCATCCACTTGGGCACAGCCTCGGACGTATCGCCGTAGCCGAAGGCGTCGAGACGGCGCAGCAGGCGGCCTTCCTGAATCGCGCACGGATGCGACGAGCTACAGGGATACCTCTTCGGGCGCCCGCTTCCGGCGCCGCTGGCGCTGCCGATGTTGAACCCTCCTCCATTCCTCCCAGACGCCCTGCTGGCGCTGGAGAGTCCGCAGTTCGCCGTCTCAGCAGCCAGGGCACCAGTAGGTCAGGTGAGGGCAGCGTCAACTCTTTACGACATCCACTGTCTACAAAGGATTCTCAGGCCGAAACGGTCCACAGGTCCGGGATGGATCGCCCGCTCAGGACGTGCGATTCACCGACTCAGCGTCCAATGCGGCGGATGTGCCTCCCTGATGTTGGATTGGCGCCGGGCGGCACGTTGGTAGTGTCACGACCATCGTGACGGACGTGCGTGCGACCGAGTAACTATGCCGACTCCGTGGCGGGATACGCGCCGTAACTGCGGGGAGCGCAGCGCAGCGCGCCTAGTGCCTTTAAGCACTTGGTCGCAGGTTGGAGTCCTGCCGGGCGCACTCCACACCTAGCAAACTAGAGTGCGGCAGATGAAGGACAAGCTCGTCTGGATCGACCTCGAGATGACCGGCCTCGATCCCGACAAGGACGTGATCCTCGAGATCGCCGTGCTCGTCACCGACTCCGAGCTCCAGCCGGTCGGCGAGGGGCTCGACGTGGTGGTCCACCAGCCCGCCGAGGCGCTCGAGGCGATGGAGGACGTCGTCCGCGACATGCACGCGCGCTCCGGACTGACCGACGCCGTACTGGCGTCCACGGTGACGCTCGAGGAGGCGCAGCAGCAGGCGCTCGCGCTGATCAAGGAGCACGTGCCCGCCGAGCGGTCCGCACCGCTGTGCGGCAACTCCATCGCGACCGACCGCAGCTTCCTGGTCAAGCACATGCCCGAGCTCGACCGGCATCTGCACTACCGGATCATCGACGTGTCCTCCATCAAGGAGCTGGCCCGGCGCTGGTACCCGCACGCCTACCGCAAGGCGCCGGTCAAGGGCGGCGGGCACCGCGCGCTGGCCGACATCCTCGAGTCGGTCGACGAGCTGCGCTACTACCGGTCGGCCGTGTTCGTGCCGCCGCCCGCGCCCGACGAAGCGGCACCCGTCGCCGCCGCCGACGCCGCTGCGACCGCCCCCGGTCCGCTGCCCACCGGCGACGAGGCGGCCGCCGTACCGGGCGGACCCCCGCGCCACTGACGTGCCGGCGGCGGTCTGTCACCGCGGCAACGAGTTGGCGGGCGCTGCGGCTCGCCCCGTACACTGCGCTCTGCGCAAGGCACGATGGTGGGCGTAGCTCAGCTGGTAGAGCACCGGGTTGTGATCCCGGTTGTCGCGGGTTCGAGCCCCGTCGCTCACCCCACTCTAGGCGGCGGAGCCCGGGCGGCGGCTCCGCCATCGCCGTCCCCGACCGGCCGTCCGCGGCCGTTACGGATTGGGCGACCGGTCAGCCCGGCTGGTAGATTTCTCCAGCAGTTGGCAGCGCGCCGCTAGCTCAATTGGCAGAGCAGCGGACTCTTAATCCGCGGGTTCGGGGTTCAAGTCCCTGGCGGCGCACTCGTGTGAGCTGGGCGTTCTCCCCCGCGGGAGGGCGCCCAGTGTCTTTGCGGCGTCGAGGTTGACGGCGGCGGATCCCGGACAACCTCGGAGGGTGGAGTTCACCCGAGACCGGCTCACCTGGCTCGCCTACGTGCTGATCGCCTGGTTCGCGTTCCTGCAGGCTGTGCCGGGTCTCGTCGTGCCGCACCTGCGCGAAGAGCTCGACCTCAGCTACTCGGTCGGCGGGCTGCACGTGGGCGCCTTCGCGGCGGGCAGCGTCGTCGCCGGCCTGGGCGCGGCCGCGGCGGAACGCGCGCTCGGCCGGCGACGCCTGCTGTGGGCGGCCGCCGCGCTCCTCGCCGCCGGCGCGGTTGCGCTCACGCTCGGCCGGGTGGCCGCCGCCACCCTCGGCGCCATGCTCGTCATGGGATTCGCGGGCGCCATGGTCGTCGTGACGCTCCAGGCCGCGCTCGCCGACCGCCACCTGGAACGCCGGGCGGTCGCGTTGAGCGAGGCCAACATCGCCGCGAGCATCGCCTACGTGATCCTGATCGGTGCGCTCTCGCTCGCTGCCGCGATCGGTGCGGGCTGGCGCGCGGCGGTGCTCTCGTCACTCGTCGTCCCGGTGCTCGCCTGGAGCCGCAACCGGGAGCTCGCGGTCACCGCCCCGGCGCCCGCACCGCCGGGCACGGGCGGCGGGCGGCTGCCGCCGGCGTTCTGGGTGGCCGCCGCGATGCTGTTCTGCACCACCGCCGCGGAGTGGTGCATCACGGCGTGGGGCGCGACCTTCGTCGAGGACGCCGCCGGCGTCTCCGTCGACACCGCCGTCGCACTCATGGCCGGCTTTTTCGGCGGCGTCCTCGGCGGCCGCGTCCTGGGGAGTGTGCTGGCCCGCCGGTACACGGCGCACCGCCTGCTCGCGGCCGCGCTGATCGTCTCCGCGTCGGGATTCGCGGTCCTGTGGCCGGCGTCCTCGCCCCTGCAGGCGGTCGTCGGACTCGCCGCGTGCGGCGTCGGCCTCGGCAACCTGTTCCCGCTCGGGGTCGCGGTGACCGTCGGCCTGGCGCCGGACCGCACGCAGCTCGCCAGCGGCCGGGCGGTGCTCGCCGGCGGCGCCGCCGTCCTGGTCGCGCCGCTCGCCGTCGGCGCGCTGGCCGACGCTACGACGATCAAGGCGGCACTCGGCACGGTCGTGCCGCTCAGCCTTGCCCTCGCCGCGGCGGCCCTGACGCTGGTGACCCGGGCGGCCTCAAGGGCCGGCGAAGCTCCGCTTGCCGAACGGACCCGCGCCGCCGGTTGAGCCGCGCGCCGAGTGCACGGCACGCACCGTTCACCCCGGTGAAATGCGGCGTATCAACCGCGTAACTCCGGCGCGGGAGTCGCCACCCCGCGATCCGGCACCACGTCTCCCGATCCGGCGGAGGATCGGCCGGTACGGCGCGTCCATCGAGACCGTGCGCGGCGGGGCGACCGCTACCAGCCGCAGGCGGCCAGTTAGCACCGCTCAAGGAGCCGCGGTCTGCCCTGCCCAGCCGATCGGGGTGTTGAACTCCAGCAACGACACCGCGCCGTCCACCAGCCGGATCTCGGTGATCGCGGCGTTGCGCACCACCGGGAACAGCTGCCGGTAGTCCCGCAGCGGCAGGCCGACCAGCGCGCAGATCGCGAGCCGCATCGCCGTGCCGTGGGCGACGACCAGCACCCGCTCGCCGTCGTGCCGGCCGGCGATCTCGCGCAGGCACTCGGTGAACCGGGCCGCCCCGTCGACCGGATCCTCGCCGCCCGGCAGGTGGTTGGCCACCGGATCCTCCCCGAACGCCCGCATCGCCGCCGGGAAGCGCGCCTCGATCTCGTCAGGAGTCAGCCCCTCCGCTGACCCAAAGTCCAGCTCGCGCAGGCGCGGGTCGACAACCATCGACATGCCGAGCGCCTCGGCACACGCGAGCGCCGTCACCCGCGCCCTCCGCAGCGGCGACGCCCAGACCGCTGACACCCGCGCGCCGACGGCCCACCGCGCCAGCTGCGCCGCCTGCTGCAGCCCGAGCGGCGTCAGCCCGATGTCGCTGGCGCCGGCGTACCGGTGCTCCTGGTGCCACACCGTCTCGCCGTGCCGCACCACCACCAGGTCGGTCATCTCGTCCTCGACTCGTCAGGGGCTGCGAGCTGACCGAGCCGTCAGCTGTCGCGACGGTAGCGGAGGACCGCGTCCACCCGAGCAGCTCGATGTAGCCGCCGGTCAGCAGCTGGGCGCTGTGCGCCTCGGTGTAGAAGCGCACGAGGTCTGCCCTCGGCGCGCCGAGGACGGTGTCCTGCGACGGCCCGGAGATCGCGGAACCGGCGAGCGTCACGACGACGTGCGCCAGGCCGAGCGCGCCCGCGATGCGGACCGCCGTACGGGACGGTGGGTGGGACATCAGGACTCCTCAGGGACGGGCTGCGCCCGCTGCGCAGCGACCTGTTGGAGACACTGCTGGCAGCGCCTTCCCGTGGCGTGAGGGAGCTTCCCGACCGACCCGGGAAGTTCTCCCTGGTCCGCCGTCTACCATCCCGGCATGGAGTCAGCGCGGGTCGAGCCGCCCACCGCGCAGGCGATCCGCACGTTCAAGTATCGGCGCGGCCGGGCGACGAGCCGTCAGCAGCGGGCGCTCGACGAGCTCTGGCCGGCGTACGGCGTCGACGTCGCGGGAACGCCGCCGGACTGGGCCGCTGTCTTCGGCCGGACTGCTCCGCTGGTGCTGGAGATCGGGTTCGGGATGGGCGACGCGACCGTCGCGATGGCGCAGGCGGACCCTGGCCGCGACGTCATCGCCGTCGACGTGCACACCCCCGGCGTCGGATCGCTGCTCCATCGGCTGGCCGGCGCGGGACTGCGCAACATCCGCGTCGTTCTCGGCGACGCGCTCCCCGTCATCGAGCAGATGGTCCCGCCCGGATCGCTCGACGAGGTACGCGTCTACTTCCCCGACCCGTGGCCCAAGACCCGGCACCGCAAGCGGCGCCTGGTGGGTCAGCAGTTCGCGGCGCTGGTCGCCGACCGGCTCGTCGCCGGCGGCCGGCTGCACTGCGCGACCGACTGGGCGCCGTACGCCGAGCAGATGATCGAGGTGG